>JAEOTL010000457.1 GCA_016839845.1 Promethearchaeota archaeon | reverse complement strand
TAATAGACTAAAGATAGTTTCTAGGATTATTAAACTTTTACACAATTCCCTTAATTTGAGAAAAGTGTTTTACTTCTTTTTATTTTGAATATTCTTGATACTTGATTCAATCAGAGCCCCTACGTCAAATGTTATATCAGATATATTAAAAATTTTCACATGACGTAGTTTCTTTCCCGTACCACCTAATAATTTCTGAGGATCCGTTAGTTCAGAGCCGTAGTAAAATCCCAAGTTTACATGCTTCTTGAAAGGAGCGATATACGTAAAATGCTCACTCATTTTTTTTGGGCCAATCCCGTATCCTATTATTTTTTGTTGTTTCCAAACAACTTCAATTACACCTGGATAATTCTTAGCTATTAGGTCTCTCAATTTTTTTGAGATTTCGGCAATGAGTTTCTCAAATTGCGATATTACTTCTTCAAAAGTACCCTCCCCATATCCATCAACATGCTTAATATCCATATAAGTCTTAAGCTCTCGATTTTTAATAATGTTTGTAATGTCTTTAATATCGAATACTAAATTTTTTTCTATTCTCAGTATTGAAAATGGGGTGAATATCGAAATTAAAATAAAAAAAAAGATAAATTCAGAGTTTATTTTTAGTGAAAATTCTAAGGAACCAAATCCCTTTTAAAGGCTTATATTATTCTACAATCGCATGCGCATTGCTTAAAACAATGTCTTTTCCTGTATTTGCTTGAATGATGTAGCGCCCATTTTCTTTCCAGCCCTCAGTAGTAATCGTTTGACCGGGATAGACGGGTGAAGAAAATCTCGCACTGAACTCCTTAAACCGATTCACATCACCATCACAAGCCCCATACAATATTGCTCGAGCAACGAACCCATAGGTACATAACCCATGAAGAATAGGGTCATTGAACCTCCCGCTTAATTTAGCGTATTGAGGATCTAAATGTAAAGGATTGAGATCTCCATTAAGTCTATATAAAGCTGCCTGATTCTCAGTAGTTTTATACGAGATGCTAAAGTCAGGCTTAACTCCCTCTGGAGGATTCAAAGGTTGGGCTTTTGGCCCAGATTCTCCACCAAAACCTCCCGCGTCTAATAAAACATGTACCCATTTTGCATCAAATATATGTTCTCCTTTTTCATCAAACCCTTGTCTTACTGAATGGATAATTGCATTTCTTCCCTTGTCATATATATGGGTTATTGTTCCCTTCCTTGTTATCTTTCCTTGATAAGGAAAGGGTCTATAAAGCTTTATGTATTGCTCTCCATGAATAAGTTTTGCCCAATTAACGTTTCCAAGTTTTTCAAAAGGAGCAGCACCATCTCCTGCAATAACGGCATAGCTAGGGAACACCTTTACTCCTCCTTGGGTTCTCTCATAAAGGAATGGTAATTCATTGGTTTGAGCTCCAATCCCTAGTGCATACAGCACTACGTCCCTCCAATTATATTCGAAAACGCTTTCTTTTGTTTGGCCTATTGCATCTAAATTAATTGACATAGTTCATCTTCCTCATAAAATACTGTATTAAAACATGAACTATCTTTAAAAAATCTTTTTTAAAAGTAGATTGTCCAAATTCATAAAGAATGCATTCTAATACTGACTTATGAAAGCAATTATATGTACAAAATACGGACCCCCAGAGGTTCTTCAACTCACAGAAGTAGAGAAACCTACTCCCAAAGATAATGAAATTTTGGTAAAAGTGTATGCGTCAACAGTAAATTACCCCGCAAGATTAATTCGAAGTGGTATACACCCAGATTCCAAATTTTACACCTTCATGCTGCGAATGATGAGTGGGATCAGTAAACCTAAAAATCCTATACTAGGATATGAGCTTGCTGGGGAAGTTGAATTAGTTGGCAAAGATGTAACACTATTTAAGAAAGGTGACCAAATTTTTGGAAGCACCACTGGATTAAAGAAAGGTGCTTATGCTGAGTATGTATGCCTACCTGAAGATTGGAAGGCAGGGATGGTTGCCATAAAACCTGCCAATATGACCTATGAGGAAGCCGCTGTAGTTCCTTGTGGGGCATCAACCGCATTGCACTATCTTAGAGATAGAGCCAAAATTCAGAGTGGACAAAAAGTTCTTATCTATGGAGCTTCTGGAAGCAATGGTACATTTGCGGTGCAGCTTGCCAAGCACTTTGGAGCAGAAGTAACCGGCGTATGCAGTACCACGAATTTAGAATTGGTAACATCCCTTGGAGCCGATAAAGTAATTGACTATACCAAAGAGGATTTTACAGAAAAAGGAGAGTTTTATGATGTAATCTTTGATGCCGTTGGAAAAACTTCAAAATCGCATTGTAAGAAAGCTTTAGCTCCAAACGGGATATTTATAACAGTTTTGAAGGGCAGATATCGGGAAAAAAATGAGACCTTAGATTTCCTGAGAGGGCTTATTGAGAAGGGGAAGTTAAAATCGGTCATAGATAAAAGCTATCCGCTGGAACAAACTGCTGAAGCTCATCGATATGTCGATAAGGGGCATAAAAAGGGAAATGTGGCTATAACTGTGGCACCTGATAACAAAAAATAACAAATCGTTGGAACTAAGTCTTCTCTCTTTTTAAAATTCTTCTGCTTCTTTTATATAATCCGGAATAAAATGAGTTTTTAATAAGTTGGAATTCCCCGTTGATATAAGTTTCCCTTCCATATTATATATTTCAGCGATGGCGTGAATTATATTTTTACCTTCTCTGATAGTTTTTCCGATAACTCTAACTTTATCTCCCACGTTAACCTTTCCCAGATAATCCACATGGAAATCTATACTTATAGGAAATCCCTCATAACCTAAGGTAGCCGTCATCATGCCAATCGTGTCATCCATGAGAGCGCATTGCATTCCCCCGTGTAGTAATCCTGTTGGGTTTGCCATTTCTGGTCTTATTTCGAACTCCAATTCAAGGAACCCATATTGGGCTTCAACAATCCTTCCGTTTAGCCACTTGGTAAAAGGGGGAACAGGAAAATCTTCTAAAGCCTTTTCCTTAAAAGAATTAAAGAGTTTTATCATATTATCGGAACGAATCTTAATTTTTTTATTATCTTTCATGATATCAGTGTCAAATCTTCGAAATAGGTTAATATTTATCGCCCAAATAAAACTTCCCTGGACTGAGAATTTTATTAGGATCAAGGGCTTTTTTCACTCCGATCATAAAATTATAATATTCTTCTGTTAATGCACCCGAATCAACCAAACTTCTGCTGATAATCTCGCCCATCCAATAATGGATTGAACCTTTTTTTATCAGTGTTATCAAGTGGTCTCTCCAGAGTTCTTGAAAGGCTTCCCTGTGAGTATTATCCCCTCTTAAACCGATCCCACCAGCAATGTCAATATATGTAGGAGCAACTCCGAATGCTATAAATCCTGCTCCACCAACTGCACCAAGTTCTTTGATTTTTTGAAAGTTTCTTACATTCCATTCATTATATAGCTCTCTATATTCGGGCAATTGTGATGTAGGACATTTCATACACCCACTTAAATTGAAATGACTCCCTCCTAACCAACTATGGTTTGCCCATTGCCATCTTCCATCTTCTTCATAAAACCACTTGCCCAAATTTCCTTCTTCGATTTTAGCCCCCAATTTTTTAAAATCTGCATCTTGGGCAATTTTTTCGATACGTTCGATATTATAATCAAGCTGTCTTTGGGTATTTGCCACACTAGTATATAATAACACACTCCCTTTAATATCAGCATTTAATAAATCCCCTGTAATTCCTCTGCCATCTGTATAATAAAAAAAGTCATGTAGCGGTAATTTGTTATGCTGCCATTTTATCATTACCTCAGCAACCTTTTTTGTGGATGATTTGATATCACGATTATCAATTTCGTAGGTGGCGTATCCTCTATATTCTGGTAATGGATATAAATTCAAAGATGCCTTAGTTTTTACTCCATGAATTCCAACATCACCCAAAAATAGACCCGAATAATCAGCGCCTAACCCGAATCTCATAAAAGCTTTTTCACAAAAGGAATTAGCCTTTGCACCAGTATAGATTATATCTCCTTGAGGTAATACAACTTCCAATCCAACGCATTGTTCAGTAACGCTTCCATACATAGCAGCTCCTCCTCCACCTACTGAATTATTAGAAAGACCACCACCAATCGTGGCTGAAAATCCAGACGCTGGGCCAGTAGTCCCTGTATAATATCCAATTCCTACCCTACTTAGTTGCTCACATAATTCACTCCAAGAGATCCCCACTTCCACTGTTACAATTCTATTTTCCTCATCAACATCAAGTATTTTATTCATCCGAGTCAGGTCTAATACAATTCCCCCATCCCCAATCGGTTTTGCCCCTCCAGTCAAATCTGCACCGTTTCCCCGGGGAATCACCTTTATCTTGTGTTCATTTGCAACTTTTAAGATTTCTGATATTTCTTCTGGTGTTCTCGGTTTTATAACAATATCGGGCAAGCTTTGAAGAACATAATCACAATTCATTGAATATGAGAACCGAATTGGTTCTGAATCAGAAACATATTTAGCACCCACGATATCCTCAAATTTTTCATAGACATTTTGTATTGTTGCCATATTTTATCGATTGATCACCGAGGTTTATATAGTTTTGTAAAAGTAACTAAAAAGGAGTAAAATTAATGATATGCCTAACAAATCCCCTTGAGCTATTTAAAATAAAAATGATTTTTAACTATTTGAGTGGATAATTTCGATGTTTTAACATCGCATCTCTTAAGGAAATACAGTTTTCCCAGGGAACATTCAATATATTATGTGAAGGACCCACAAAGTATCCACCTCCTTTCCCCGCTGCCATGATACCTCTTTTTACCTCATTTTCAATCTCATTTGCCGTTCCAAAACTTAACACCCTTGAGGAATCTAAGCCCCCCATAAATGACACCTTATCTCCAAGTGTGTCTTTTAAATGCCCTAAATTGACACCTGCTGCTGGTTCTAAAGCTTGGATACAGC
>JAEOTL010000001.1 GCA_016839845.1 Promethearchaeota archaeon | reverse complement strand
GATGACGATTAAAAACGAAATTTATGGTGTTGATTCAGTAGCTTTATTATCTTATTTTGTAAATAAATTAGGAAAAGATGGAGATATAATTTTCAGTAAGGCAGAATCTAATGAGGCTAGAATGCTAATCCCATCCATTGTTATCGGAGAATCAATATACACTATTTTAAAGGAAAGAAATATCTTTGGGATTGTAATTCCTAGAGAAAAAATTAATTATATATTGGATGTAATATATCAAAGTCCAATTTTTAGTATTGTTGATTTAACAAAAGATGGATGGAAACACTTTTTGGAAAGCAATATAAAAGGACTACATGATCGTATGATTGTTTCAACATGTAGACAGGAAGGAGTTGAAAATTTGATTACGAAGGATGAAGAAATAAGAAAAAGTAACGAAATAAATGTTCTTTGGTAGATATTGCGTTTAAATTTTATAGGAAACAGAGGAATTGTAATTCCAGACTGAATCAATTCGTAATAGTGCTTAGAAAATAAAATGGAACTTCCCTTATTCATATTATTACAAAAAGTTTCTATTATCTCTTATATATTTGTATTTCAAGAGGGAATGATAGAGAGATTATACGTACGAACGAAAATATACTAATGATCGGAGAAAATTATTATGATTTTGTCCCTAAAACAAGAATATTATATAAGATTGCAAGCAATGGAACCATTCTGTGGACTCAGAATCTAACTTCCAGTGCTCACACAGGAGCAGCGACTTCAGAGAGCGGATGGATTATTGCAGGGGAAATGAAAATAAGCGAGAATAATCACTCTTCATTGGAGAAATATCTGGTAAAACTCGAGAGGGATGGAACCATCCAATGGACTCAAACCTACGGGACAATAAAAAACAGCCTGTCCCAAAGTATTGAAATTCAAGAAAACTATGGTCAAAATATTGAAATCCAAGAACAAACGACAACTCGCACTTCACCATCGGGAGCTCCTGTGATTAGTCTTGTTGCCATAATAGTAGTACTAGACTTTCGTAAGAGAAGGAAGTATTGTCTTTTTAAAAAGCAAATGTGATTAAATTAAAACTGGTCCTGACATTACTTTTATTATAGGAAGATTAGGGTTTTTTCCTCAATGGATATATCGATGTCTCTTATGATTTTTCTCAACAGTCCTCGCCCTATTTCTTCTCCAGGATGATTTGGAACTACTGTCATGCGTCCATCTGTATGTTTAAAGATTACATGAGACCCTGATTGTCTTACTGAATGAAAATCTAATTCTCCCAGACGCTTGGCTATTTTTCGATAGCTCAATGGCTGCAAAGTCATTCGAGTAGAGCCTCAATTTGTTGAACTCCAATGAATCGTGATTTTTCAGTAAAAGTGCCAGTTTCATCAAGGTAAAGACGAATTGCTTCAAGAACTCTCTCCTTTAACTCATCTAAGCTTTTCGCTTGGGTATGACATCCTGGTAAAGCAGGCACGTCTGCCACATAATATCCATCTTCATCTAACTCGATTATATAAGTGAAAGTATATTTCATTCTCATCCTTGATTGTGCATGTATATGGTCTATTTAGATTTTTTTCAAAAGAAAAAAAACCAAGAGTATTCTAACCTTATACTTTTATCTCTCCCTTTTTTCTAACTGTGATTAAGGAATCCACGGTCAAGTAAAGTAGACTAGAATCGAAAGATCTGTAAAACTTAATTCAGGATCATTGTACATTTTGACCAGCTCCCAGGTATTCTCATAGATTCGCTGAGTTATTTTCACACATCAGTTGATAAGATCGCTTAAACGTTTGCTTAGTGCTTTATGAAGAAGTTTTTTCTTCTCTATGCTTAAAGAGAAGAGTTTCTTGACAATCATCTTATTAGAAATTGTAAAAATATAATTCAATTTGATTATACTCTCTTTAATTGCACCCTCATCTTTTGATAAGGCTATTCCTTCCATTCTTAGATTACTAGTAATTCCTGCCACAATGACATTTCCAAATTCCTCAAATAGTACGACTGATGGACGTTTTTTAATCTCGAAGGTATCCGTAAACTGGACCTGAGCTAGAATTACATCCCCAGATTTATGCATTTTCCCAAGCCTCATCCTCTTTATTATCCCACAATTCTTTCATTTTCTCTTGTTGGATTTTGTGAAGAAACTCATCATACTGGTTGTTGATAGACACGGTTTTATAGAAATTGATTAACTCTGAGATAAGCTCATTATATGTTTGTCGTGGATGCTTTTTTAGTTCCTTTAGAGCATCTAGAATTTCTTTATCAATTTGAATTGAGGTTTTCATTATAGTTCACTTATAGTCACTTATAGCAGATTATATAAACATTATGGTCAGCCTATTCCCTGTTGTGGGAAACGAAGCGAAAAAGTTTCTTTAACTTTCCTAGATCCAGTAAAAGGATTACCTCTCTTGAGCTAATACTCTTCCAACTTCTCTTTCACGAGAGGGTTTTACATTTTTCTGTGAAATCTTT
>JAEOTL010000142.1 GCA_016839845.1 Promethearchaeota archaeon | reverse complement strand
AGTAGAAGAATCCCCAAGTATATGAGCAGAGTTCAACAATAATAATCAAATAACAGTTTAAATCAATTTAAAATTACAGATAAGGCACGGCTAATAAACACCAATTCGTAGCAATAGAATTCTAAACCAGTTTTAAAAAATTTGAAGAATAGTCCTTCCTTACTCAGTATTGATTATACCTAATTCAATAAAAACATTGAAAGATTAAGAAGACATGAACTATTTGATTATGTGAAAGAAAAAGGCCTGGAACATAAGCTGCATTACCTGGAAGAAAAAGGAATAAACAGCACCCTCAATGAAGATTTCGGCATCAGAAAGAAACTAAGTCCTAAAGAATGAGCCGAGGTCTGGAAAGAAATATACCACCTAGCAATAACTAATAATTATTCAGGTCGATCAACATTGGAATTGGTTCTCTAATTATTTTTTTTGTTTAAACTAAAAAATACAAAACGAAAACTCTCTATAATTCGCCCTGTCGAAAACCAATTAAGCTCCATCCCTAATTGGTCAAGAGTAAATAATATTTATCGGTTGGACGTTTTAAACATAGAGATCAACTATTTACAGCATTGATAAATCGACACCACATCAATCATTACAAATTAAAAAAATATTTGGTATAAAAATCTTGATAAATATTTACATTAATATTAAATTTTCACTGTAATAGATACCTGTGTTTTTCGAAATATTTTATTTTACTTACTCTTTAAATAGGAATACAAATACTCTTATGAAAAGGATTTCTATTTAAATTTCTCTTAAATTATAAGAGAGAGGAAAAAAAGATTATCCATAAAAATTTTCTACTTCCCAATTTCATCTACCTATTCATTATGTATTTATTGTTTACCTTTTAGTATTTTCTCATATCATTCTTTAAGTTCAGGTCGATTCCAAGAAAGTTACCCCTTCATACCCAAAGCTTATTATTTCTAAGGCAAATATAGAACTGCTATTGTTATTACAACTCAACTGCCACTTCATTGGACGAAACTGAAGCCTGTTGTCTTTATATCAAATTTTGGTAACAGAATACTTTTAAAAATTACAATAAATTAAAAGTTTCTATAAGATCAACTTCGTATACAATTCTATAATTATTATACCGTTAGGCTGAAAGAAAAACAGTTTCATATAAAAACATTGGAGGAAAGCGACATGATGAAGAATGTTAAGTTTTACACAAAGTACTCTACCTTTATTTCAATAGTCTTCATTCTTTTTGGATCAGGACTCTTGGATACAAATTCCATAAGCTTTGCACAAGGTGACGCTTGGGCACAGAAAAAAGACATGTCCACAGCAAGAGGTGCTTTATCTGCCAGTGTCGTGAATGGGAAAATCTATGCCATTGGAGGATGGGATGGGGAAAGGGCTCTTGGGACTGTAGAAGAATACGATCCAATAACAAACACCTGGATATATAAAATCCCTATGAAAACAAGAAGGTTTAATTTCTCAACAAGCGTAGTAAACAGTAAAATTTACGCAATTGGCGGTGCAAACTATCTAGGCGAGGCTGGATTATCGATAGTAGAAGAATATGATACGACAACAGATACTTGGACCACCAAAAAAGATATGCTGACGGGAAGATCCATTCTATCTACTAGTGTCGTGAATGGGAAAATCTATGCAATCGGAGGCGGTTTGGGACCTAGTCAATGGTGGTCTGCATTTGTTGAGGAATATGATCCTGCAACGGATACCTGGACGCAAAAAAAGAACATGCCTACAGCAAGATGGGGTTTAAGAACCTGCACTGTAAATGGTAAAATTTATGCTATTGGAGGTGCAAACACATCTGGTGCGGGATTCCAAGGGGGGCTTCATACTGTAGAAGTATACGACCCAGTGACAGATACATGGGAAAGCAGAGCCGATATGCCCACAAGAAGACTTTATTTCTCTGTTAGCGTAGTGGATGGAAAAATCTATGCCATAGGGGGTAATCCAAATTATGGTATTTGTATCTCAACAGTAGAAGAATATAACCCGGCAACAGATAAATGGAAAGAGAAAACAAATATGCCAACAACAAGATGGGGTTTGTCTTCCAGCACCATTGATGGAAAAATTTATGCTATTGGGGGCTCAACATTACCTGACTGGTCTGATCTACCAATTGCAACTGTGGAAGAATATGATCCATTATCGGATCCAACAAGCATTAAACAAATTTTTCCAAGAAACCCATCACAATTTTTGCTTCATCAAAATTATCCCAATCCATTCAATCCCTCAACTACCATTAAATTTGATCTGCCTATAACGAGTGAAGTCACACTTAAAATCTTCAACATCCTTGGTGAAGAAGTGAATACTCTTGTATCTGATCAGTTAAATGCTGGTAGTTATACCTATCAGTGGGATGCTTCTAATCTCCCGAGTGGCATTTTCCTATATCGGTTGGAAGCAGGAGAATTTGTTCAGACCAAGAAGATGATTCTAATGCGGTGATCTGCACTGTTTACAAACTTTAATTTATAAGGAAATTCTTAATGAGTCCCCTTGCTGTATTTAAATACTGCTAAAAGTCAAAACACTGTCAAACTCAAAAAAATTACACCTGATTTTACACCCTATTCATTTTTCATGATGATCTAAATAATTGATTTATATTGATATATATCGACACATTTAACCTATGATTTGTTCCTTTCACGCTGGCGACAGGGGTTCTCCTCCAGAGGCGGATGCGCCTTTGGCGCAGACTCCCCTTGGGAGCGCAAGACGTAAGTCAAATAAAAACAACATAAGATGTCCGGAAATGATTCAGGCATTTTTGTTTGTATAGGACAAATCTGGACAATTTGGGATAATTATTACACACTATTTATTTCATAATTCATTAATCAGCTTAGATCATACGTAATCTTTAATATTGGTGCAATTTTTATTGTTCTCTTTTAGGTAAAAAGTATCTATTATTCCATGTATCAATTATATATATACAAATCATGGAAAACATT
>JAEOTL010000456.1 GCA_016839845.1 Promethearchaeota archaeon | reverse complement strand
GAGAAAATCAATATTGAAAAGGTATTCACCCAAATATATTAGTTTTCCTATAATGGCGAAGTGGGGCAAAAAATGGGAATTTCGTAGATAAACCTTTTTTAATCAAGCAAATTTAGAATTATACAAGATATTTATCAACCTACGAAAAATAACAATGAAAAAAATTCTAATAATTGGCTCAGCGGGGCAGCTCGGTTCGGAAATAGTACCAAAGCTAAGGAAAACCTATGGTAAAGAGAACATAATTGCATCTGATATCAAAATGCCTTCGAATGAAGACGAAAACAACTCTGGCCCATTCGTACAATTAGATATTTTGGAGAAAGAATCTGTATCTAAATGCATTGATGATTATAATATTGATATTATTTTTAATATGGCATCAATTCTCTCTGCCAGTGGAGAAAGATCCCCACTTAAAGCTTGGGATGTGAATCTGAATGGACTTATAAATATACTAGAGATCAGTAAAGAACATAAAATTGATAGAATCATTTGGCCTAGTTCAATTGCTGCTTTCGGTCCTACCACACCTCCTATTAATACACCAAATGAAACAGTTTTATCTCCAACCACTATGTATGGTATTACAAAGGTAACAGGAGAACTTCTGGCTAATTATTATTATAATAATTATTCTCTTGATATACGGTCAATGAGACTTCCCGGAATAATTAGTAGTAAAACATTTCCTGAAGGAGGAACCACAGATTACGCTGTTGAAATTTTCTACGATGCCATAAAAGAAAAAAAGTATACTTCCTTTGTTAAGGAAAGTACAGTTTTGCCAATGATGTATATTAAAGATTGTGTGAAGTGTATGATTGATCTGTTAGAAGCAGATCCCTCAAAGCTAAAACACCGAGTATATAATGTAACCAGTATGAGTTTTTCGGTTGGGGAATTAGCCACTGAGATTAAAAAACATATCCCTGAGTTTACTATTACATATGAACCCGATTTTCGACAAGAAATTGCGGATTCTTGGCCAAAAACAATTGATGATAACTTGGCTCGAAAAGAATGGGGATGGAATCCCACATATGATCTTCCGACAATGACACATGAAATGATTGAGAAATTAAGAAAAAAATTGTAATCGAAGGAGATTTTCTCATGCAAATAGTCTTTCATGAAAAATATTTAAACTCTAATTATGCTATGAACCCTGCTGCTGCTCCTGGTCGCTTAGAAGGAATAATGAACCTCATTTCAAAGAATGAAGAATACGAAATTATTGTCCCAGAACCAGCGAATGATAAGGATATACTCCGGGCTCATGCAGAAAACCATCTTGATCAAATAAAACAAGATCACCTCCTATACAAACTATCCTCATTAGCAGCGGGAGGTTCAATATTAGCCGCAAAAGAAGGATTTAAAGGGAATCCCACTTTTGCTGTCGTAAGACCCCCAGGGCACCATGCATCTGCTAATTCTAGTTGGGGGTTCTGCTATTTTAACAATATGAGTGTGTCTTTACTAAAACTATCCTTTGAGAAGAAAATAAAATCGGCATTCGTCCTTGATTTTGATCTTCATTTTGGGGATGGGAATGTGAATATTCTGACAAATAGAAACGACAAATTTAACGTGAAGATACTCAATCCTGAATCTAAAAATCGAGTAAATTATATTAGGGAAGTAGAAGAATATATAAAACGTTTGGACAGCATAGATCTATTTGCCGCCAGCGCAGGGTTTGACCAGGGCATAGAGGACTGGGGGAACCTTCTGTATCCAGAAGATTATTTTGAATTGGGTAATATAATGAAAAAGTATTCTGAAGAACTTTGTAATGGGAGGAGGTTCGCCTTGCTAGAGGGAGGGTATAACCATGAAGTGTTGCCGAAAAATCTAGATGCCTTTTGTCAAGGATTTAAATAAGAATACACTTATTTTTTTAGTTGATAAGCACAGTGTATACACACATTCCAAGTAACATCAACCCTACTTCCACAATTTGGACACGTTTTTTGAGCGAGTACCCTGCTTTTAAAACCAAAAATGACCATAATAATCCCAGGAACCATGAAAAGTATGATTGGGGGGGCTAAACTTGCTATTAGTATTTCTCCGAAAGCCATCATATTAGAAGGATACTCTGACAACACAGGGATTGCTCTAAACCATTGAGTACTCATCCATGTAATTCCCATTACTAAAAATAGCACACCGTTCAATGTAAGCCATTTACTTTTATTCATTTAAGACCTCAATATATTTCAGATTCTTTATTTCTAAATATATCCATGTATTTAAGTATTATTGAAGCACCTCTAAATATTCATTTCAAGTAATCACTATGGGAAAATATTAAGTAGTTAAGTAATATTGAATTTCATATGGATAAAAAAGAAATAGTTCGAGAAGGGTACAATAAAGCGGCAGAAACTTTAGAAAAAGACTTCGGTATTGAAAGAGAAGAAGAAGAGGAAGAAGTTAAGGCCTTATTGATTTTTCATCTCGAATTCCCTTAGGAGGAAAAGTCTTAGATGCCGGTTGTGGAAACGGGACGTATTCTCGCATCTTAAGCGATAAATTCGATGTGTTCGGTGTGGACATCTCAGAAAAACAAATTGAGCTAGCTATGAAAAATGCTCCTGAAGCTCAATTCGAATGTAAAGATATGGCAGAAATTTTATTTCCAAATGAAAATTTTGATGGGATACTGGCTTTTTATTCAGTAATTCACGTACCACGAGAAGAACACCGCGAACTTCTAAGCAATTTCTATCGTATGTTAAAAAAGGGAGGGATCTTTCTAGCAAGCTTCCACAATAATGATGATCCTGAATCTTATCATGGAAATTTTTTTGGAACAGGAGCTAAGATGTTCTGGAGTGGTTTTGACAAGGATACTAATTTACAAATTGTTCAGGATGTCGGATTTACAATTATCTGGTCTAAATTGGTACAAGAATCGCCAAAATTTGGGGGAAGTTATCATTTATTTGTTTTAGCCAAAAAATAACTAAGCTTCTTTTCAGCATAAAAAAATTAAAAACAAAAAAAAAGAATATTTTACGGGGTCTTTTCTAATTCCATTTCTCTTAACTTTCTTCGAAATGGTTTTCCAATGGTGGTTCGTGGCAATGTTCTTATAAATTCCACTTTACGAGGATATTTATATGCAGCTAACCGTTCTTTGGACCATTCAATGATGTCTCGCTCTGATACTTTGCCATCTTGGAAATCTTTTTTAAGGACCACAAAAGCTTTTATAGTTTCACCGATGTTAGGATCGGGAACCCCAACAACACCCACTTCCAGAACACCAGGATGTTCCATCAATTTACTCTCGACTTCTTTTGCCATTACTTTATAACTCTTATATTTGATCATGTCTTTGGTTCGGCCCTCAATATAGAAATAGCCATCTTCATCCATTCGGGCAAGATCCCCTGTTCTAAGCCACCCGTCAACGATATCTGTTTTTGTAGCGTCTGGTTTTTTCCAATATCCTTTCATAACTTGAGGTCCTTTTATTAACATCTCCCCAACCTCACCTGGGGGAAGTTCTTCTAATGTTTCGGGATTTACAATTTTGCAGTCTGTATCGAGATCTGGTACACCGATACTTTCTGATTTAATTTCAGGCATCCAAAGTGCCGCCATATGAGTAAACGCCGTTCCTTCAGTAAGTC
>JAEOTL010000455.1 GCA_016839845.1 Promethearchaeota archaeon | reverse complement strand
TTAATGGATGAAAAGATGAATATCATTGATGACAGAGAATTTGACGGATGGTGTCGATGCAGCTTTACTGTTGACATAGATGGAGACGGATGTGATGAGGTGTTAGTCGGCGCTGGTGACGGGAATTTTATGGTACTGAAATTAAACGAAGAAAAGAAAAAACTAATAGGATTGATGAGATATAGATCACCAAAAAAGATAACTAGTTGTATTGCAGGAGACTTTACTAGAAATGGAAAAAATGAGCTTATCTTCGGAGGTGAGGATAAAACCATCAAAATTTTCGACGATATTAAAGCAAAAGAGCCAAAATTTATTTTATATTATGATTCTTGGGTAACATCATGCTCTTTAGGCTATTTAAAATTACCAAATGAAAAATTACCAATTTATGGATTAGTAGTTGGTACAAAAAGCGGTATCGTACAATTAATACAATACAAAGATGGGGCACCGGATATAGTTTGGAATCAAAATTTTAATTCCCAAGTAAATGCTCTAAAAATAGGGGATGTAACAAACGATGGATTAAATGAAATTGTATTAAGTACCGACGATTCATCAATTAGAGTACTTTCCGCTGAAGGAGAACTCCTTAGAGAGATCGAAAGTGAAGAAGGTCGCCCACTCTCGTTAATTATTGAGGATATTGATGGTGATAATGCCAGAGAAATTATTGCAGGGTGTTCTGATGGCACGCTTAAAGTTTTTCATAATCCTAATGTAGATTCTAAAGAATTTGAATTAAAATGGAAAACGAAAGTACCAACTTCAATAAAGGATGTCTGTTATTTAGTAGGAAAAGACCAAAAACATATTGTTTTTGGGGGTTATGATCGAACAATTAGAAATATTTCTGATTTTGAATGGGGTCAAAAACCACAACTCATTATCCCTGATAAACTAAGAACAGCTGAATTAGAAGTAGAACTGGAGGAGGGGATAGTTGAGGATTTATCCAATATAGAAGAAGTACCTACCAATATCAGGGAACACATTTTTAAGATTTTGACGGAAAAAGGATATATTAAGGGCATAGCAAAGGATCTAAAAGAATTAGGGTACACTCAAGAAGAAATCCTTAATGAACTGGATATTATGATTACCCAAAAATCTGTAATTTATGAAAAAATTGAATATCCAGTGTGGAGTCTTCTAGAAGAAGAAAAAGAAGGAATAGTTGAGGTTGAACCTTCTGCAGAAGAACCTAAAAGTGCTCTAAAGCATATAGTAATAGAAGAGACGGTGAAATCGGATAAGGAAAAATTGCACGCAGCTCTTAGTAGCGAAGATACAGAAGAGCAAAAAGAAGAAAAAATCAGTGCAGACGATTCACTGGATGAGATTATCATTGATTATTTAAAAGAAAAGAATCTGGTAGCAACTAAAGCTCAATTTATGGATGATATTGTCTCTAAAGGGTTTAATGCAAAGCAAGTTGAAAAAATGGTTAATTCTTTAAAGGAACAAGGAAAGATTCACTATTCTCGGGCTAAACCTAAGGGATGGAGTCTTGGAGAATAGTCATTCTGGTGGTTTTTTCACAAAAAATTCTACCACTATTTCTTCAAAAGATTCAAATTGATTTAATTCGGAAAAATTAGCTCCCCCATATTTCTGGAGAAAAAGTTGGAGCATAGGCTCAGTCTTATCAAAAAACTTTCTCACTAGTTTATCCGATTTCTTTTTTGATTTGTCTACTAATCCGTAAATTATTAATGGTTCCTTGACAACGTTATCCTTAGATTGAATTTCAGACGTTTTAAAAATGAATAATATATCTCCCGATTCTAAGTATTCCAACGAGCTGTGATTAAAAGCAGTCTCTGTAAATGCACTTATAGCCGAAATAAATGCACCTCTAAGATCTTTATTTACTCCTTTTTCGGTCTGAATGGGCATCTCTTTAAAAACATGATTAAGCAGAACAAATCCTCGAAATACAAAACCTAATTCATAAAGTGTTTTCAACTAAGATCAAAGCCCGTAATCAGTTAAGAGTATTATTACTAAATTAAAAACTGATTACATATTTAATTTTAGACTTAATAAAACTTACTCAAAAGAGATATTGAAAAAACGATATAGTTTTATATTCTTTCAAAATTAAAGTCTTTATAGTTTGTAAAGAAGAAACCTTGCGTGGATCAAATTAAAATCTATATTTAGACTTTAATTGATGAAAATGGATAACACCATATTAATTAAGAAGGGGAAAATATTTGATGGAACTGGGGTTCCCCCTTTCGAAGCTGATATTCTTATAAAAAAAGATTTAATAATAGAAATTGGTTCAATTCAATCTGAAGAATCTTATATCATAATAGATGGAAAAGGATTAGCTCTATCTCCTGGATTTATCGATATTCACACACATTTAGACTTTTTTTTTCCATCTCCTCGACATGCAATTGTATTGGAAAGTTGGGCCCGTCAAGGAGTAACTACGATAGTGGCGGGGAATTGTGGTTATAGTGCTGCACCAATTAGTCATGAAAAGGAAGAATTAATCAACACCTTTTGGAATTTTGCCTTACCAAAAGATGGTCTAGTGTATAATTGGGACTCTATGGCTAATTATTTTGATTTCTTAGAGACATATGGTCTAGCATTTAATGTTGCTATTTTAACGGGACATAATACCCTTCGCACAAATGTTATGGGATGGGAAGCGCGTGCAGCTAATCAAGATGAAATTACTGAAATGAAACAGATGCTACGAAAATCGCTAGAAGCGGGATCAATTGGCCTTTCACTTGGACTTTACTATTGCCCTGGAATTTTTTCTCATACTGACGAGCTTATAGAACTTGCATCCGTATTAACTGAATTTGGGGCACCCTTAGTACCGCATACGCGAGGATTAACCTCAACTTATGATAAAGCAATTGAGGAGGTTATACTTATTGCTGAGGAAAATAAAATACCCCTACATTTGTCTCATCATGCAGGAGGCTTAGGTCAAGTACGAGCAAACGCTTTAAAATTAATTGAGGCTGCGAAAAAAAGAGGATTAAACATCGGACATGATAATATGCCGTGGGCTGGGGGTTGTACAGCCGTATTAGCACATTTTCCACCTTGGATTCTAGATGGTGGGATTGATAAATGTATAAATCGATTACAAGATCCTGAAACCCGAAAGCAAGCGATAGAGGAATTAAAAAATTTCCAACCTAAATGGCCAACTTGGGAAAATAAATATTGGACTGACAAATTTTTTAGTGGAAATACTTACATAGGGGGATTTAGTGTAAACAAAAATCAAAAATTCGAATACATGCAGATTAAGGATATCGCTAAATACTTAAATAAAGACATGTATGAGACACTTTTTGATTTGGTAATAGAAGAGAAAGGAAAGCTGTTTACAATTGGGTATATGGATCATCCATTAGCCGAAAAGTTATATGATGACCTTTTAAAGGATCCAGACTGTTCTATTGAAACTGATGTTATTGGAGTTGATTTTAAGAATCCTTTCCCTGTTTCCTATGGAACTTTCACTAAAGTTTTGGGTGAAATGGCAAGAGATAAAAAGCTTTTCTCTCAAGAAGAGGCAATCCGTAAAATGACATCGCTTCCTGCTCAGCAAATGCAACTTAAGAATCGCGGAATTATTAAAACAGGATATTTTGCTGATATTATAATTTTTAACCCAAAAACTGTAAATTCTCGTGTAACATTTAGTAAACCATTTGAGTATTCTGAAGGAATAGAATATGTTATCATAAATGGTAAACTTGTACTTGAAAAAGGGAAATATAATCCTGATACTTTTGCAGGAAGGGTTTTAAGAAATAGGTAAATGAAAGTTATATTAAAGATTATATCAAATAATAATTATTAAAAAAATAAAAATCAGAAGGAGGGTAATATGAAAGTACTAGCATTAGGAGGATCAGGCGATATGGGAAGGATGGCAGTAGCTGTTCTTCTTGAATCTAAACAAGTTTCTTTAATTACAGTGGCAGATAAGAATCTTGAAAGGGTGAACCATTTTGTAGGATTGGTTGATTCTGATAAATTAACTGCAGCTGAGATTGATGTAACTGAGAAAGCTAAATTAGTTGATCTGATCGGATCGCATGATATAGTAATGAATACAGTAGGTCCTTATTACAAATTTGGGACAATGGTAATGAAGGCTGTTATTCAAGCAAAAAAGCCATATGTTGGGATCTGTGATGATTGGAAACCGACATTAGATCTACTCGGTATGAACGAGCAAGCAAAAAAAGCGGGGATAACTGCGGTTATAGGGATAGGAGCAAGCCCAGGGATTACAAATTTAATGGCCGTTTTGGCATGTTCTAAACTAGACAAAGTTGATAACCTTATTACGGCTTGGGGTTACGGTCCTGAGGAGGGAGTTGGAAGTAAACCCAAGTATTTTATAGAACCAAGAATGTTTTATAAGAAGTTTAAGGATATGCCTACAATAGCTAATGCTGCCACTATGCATCTCTTTTATGAAACAGTTGAAGAAATACCTACCTATAGTAATGGTAAATTTGTAGATATTAAACCTCTTACAGATGCAGATCCCCTGCAATTTCCTGGGTTCAAGGATACTTACGTTTGTCATATTGGTCATCCTGAACCAGTGACACTACCACGAGTGTTAAATGCCAACTCAGTTTCTAATTTGATGTATATGGGCAAGACAATTACTGAAATCATTCGAAAATATACTCAGCAAATATCAAAAAAGGAATTAACTGTGAGTGAGGCTTCCATTAAGTTTGGTGAGGAAGTTAGGGATGTAACCCGGAATCAGCAATTTATTGAAGAATATCTTGCAATGCCTCCGGGATTGAGTGCAATAGCAACGGGATTAAGAAATGGAAAGCGTGTTAAAATAGCAATTGGAAATCATCATGTTCCTTTTGGGCAAATGGCAGGAGTAACGTCGGTACCGCTGGCAATAGCAGCAGAAATGGTATTAAATGGCGAAATTACAGAAAAGGGTATTCTAACTCCTGAAGAAGCGATTTCAGAGCCTATGACGTTTTTTGATAAATATGCTAAATACTGTGGTAAAGATCTTGCTGGGGAAGATGTGTTACTCGTAAAAGAAGTTGAGTTATAGGGCTTCTAAGCTTTATTAAAATAATCGGAGTAAGTTGTTAATGAGAACAATTCAAGTATCAGCTGTTCAGTTTTCCTATAAACCTATTAATAGTTTCAAAGATTTTGAGAAGAATATTGAAGAGTTGATGAAAAAAAGTAAAGGTTCAGAAATTGTTGTGTTTCCCGAAGTATTTACTTTCGAATTCCAATATTTAATACCTAATTATGACCTTAGAAAATTACATGAATTTACAGAAGATTATAAGTTTCTCTTTATGAGGTTATCTGAGGAGTTCAACCAAATAATATTTGCTGGATCACAAATTACATTGGAGGAAGAGACTAGCTACAACACAGGATTCATCTTCCATCCAGACGGGAAAGTACTTTACCATCGAAAAACCCATATAATGCCGGCTGAAGCTGGGGCAGGTATCACACGTGGAGATTCCTTGGGACTTTTTGAAATAAATGGGATTAAAATTGGCCTGGCTATTTGTTATGAAATGGAATTTCCTGAGATCGCGAGATCATTAACTTTACAAGGAGCAGAAATACTTTTGTGCCCTTCTAATACTCTTGATGAGTATGGATTTTGGAGGGTAAGACATTGCTGTCAAGCGAGAGCGATTGAAAACCAAGTATACGTGGTGCATTCATGTTTAGTGGGAAAATCTGCTATTCCCGGATTAGATAGTTGGGGAAACTCATCAATAATAAGCCCTTGTGAGAGTCCTTGGAATCCCAACGGAGTCATTTGTGAAGCTGAACCAAATAAAGAAATGGTTATTACGGGAGAACTTAACCTTGATTTACTTCAAAAGAAAAGGAAACGTGGCGTAGCCCCAACACTAAAAGATCGACGACCTGAACTCTATAAATAAATAGCGATAATAATAATTATAATCAAAATATTAGTAATTACTATAATGCAAAATTCTAAAGAAAAAATATTAGCAAAGGCATTTGAACTAGGGAAGAAATATGAAAAAAAGAATACGGGATGTGCTCAAACTACAATAGCTTCGGTATTTCAGGCTCTAGGAATTTGGAATGATGATATCTTTAAGGCGGGGAGTGGATTAGCCGATGGATTGGGTCTTACAGGGGATGGTACCTGTGGAGCTCTTACAGGTGGCTCAATCGTAATTAGCTACCTTTTCGGTAGGGAATACAAAGATTTCGGGGATATGTACAAACCCATGGAATCTTATCGACTCGTCAAAAAATTACATGATAAGTATGTCGAGAAATATGGATCTTGTAGATGTCATGATGTTCAAGAAAAAGGCTTGGGTAGAAGCTATAATCTCTGGGATCCAAAAGAAATGAGGGAAGCGTTTCAATCTGGGATGATGGAGCACTGTTCTGATCTAGTTGGAAATGTTGCACAATTAACAACTGAAATAATACTAGAAGCGGGATTTGTTCCCGAATAAAAATATAAATAAGAGGTGTTAGTAAAAATGGGAATTGAGGAATTAAATGTTAAATTTGATGAGAAAGTCAAAGAGTTGGATGAAAAATTACCTACAATGACAACTGGTGCAAATTGTGGCGAATTAACATTAACAAGCGTTTTAGATGTTCTTGGTGTAGATAGCTACATGTTCCATAATATTATTAAGCCATTATCTGGGGGATTTGGTGGATACAAATCTGAAAAAGGATGGATGGGAGCTTGTGGGGCAGTAGCGGGTGCGATCGCTGCAATAGGAGCCGTTTTGGGTGGGAAAAAGCTAATGGATGATGAAACGATGGGAATGGCGTATTTCAAAGCCAATACATTCGCTAGGGAGTTTGAAAATCAATTCGGTTCTGTGGTGTGTTCACAATTGTGTGGGTATGATTTTAGTGATCCCCAAAATTACATGCAATACAGGACAGATGGTGTTTGGGGCAAAACTTGTTATAAATATGTTGTATGGGCTGTTGACAAGGTAAGAAATTCAACTCAAGAAGAACTAAAAAAAAATTGGGAGTAATCACTTCCCAAAAATTTTTTTATTGAAACTATAAAGACAATTTTTATGTAGCTTATTAGATTTTGGAAATTAATAATTTTTTATACTAATATTGGTATATTAAAATTATTCAAAAATAAATTTTTTAATTATTGAATAAAAGAGAGATAATTCTTATGGGAGATGAAGAAGAAAGCAGATTTTGCCCATATTGCGGTATTGCATTGCAGCATCCCTATTGGGCTCACGTCCAAGCAGAGCATCCAGAGAAATACACCCAAAAGGAGACATGGGTAAAATTATACACGGACTATACTTCGCTAGGGATGGATGAGACGACCTCACTACTTGTAATTTCGGAATTGTTTAATGCTACTCAAGAAGAAATTAAATCTTTCTTACGAAATGCTAAGGTTTTGTAGCTTTTAAAATAATTATTCTGCTTAATATAATTAAAATAAGAATAAGATAAAATTCAATTTAGGTCTTAATAATTCAAGTTAAAATTCTTCTTCCTCATCGCTTTCTTTAAGCAAGCCAGCTTGTTTTAACAAATCCTCTACACTGTCTCGAGCTTTAATTACCTGCTCATTATCTTGGAGGTTAAGCTGTTCAATCATAGAATCAGAAAATTCAATTAATTTTCCTATTGCATCACTCGAGAATTCTTTTACTTTTTCAGAAGTTTCTTCAATGAAATCTCTACCTGATTCCCCGAATACACTCCCCACAAAATCCTCAAGAGCATCATTCATCTTATCTATGAAATTTTCTCTCTCTTCATTTTCATCATTCAATGGTCAATTACCTCGTTTTGTAATTATTGTGTATAATCTTTTTAAATATTAAAACTCATATGCTAGTAATTATAAATCTTAAGAGGATAAAAAAAGGAGATATTGAATATGATAATTAACATGCATTCACATTT
>JAEOTL010000454.1 GCA_016839845.1 Promethearchaeota archaeon | reverse complement strand
CTGCATTATTTAATGGTATACCTGATTCATTAATAGAGTATCTTAGAGTTATATTTATAAGTTCACCAAAATACGTAGTATAAGACTGATCTGTTAATTCCGTGAGCGTTTGATAATCATGAGCAGAAATTTTTGTAGGTACTGATTTTATTTTAATAAGGAAACTTTCTGGACTGGGATCTGGGTATCCTGGATAGTGTCCCTCTATTTTTACAGTGTAAAATTTATTTGTTCCTCCAGCTGATAATAGGTTTGAATTAAATGTTATAGTATGATTCCCCGCACCTAAACCGAGTTCCATAGGTTTTACGATCAAATTTGTTTCTGATCCAACTTCTCTTACATAGATCGTGCAACTCGCACTTGGATCGGTTATTGGATTCCATGTTTGACCGTTATCCTCGGTGAAATAAAAACTAATTGTGAAAGTTAGATCTTCTCCCCAAAAAGCCTCTCCTGTGCCAGAGGCATTGAAGAAAGCCGTTATATAGTTAGTAATGTTTACTTCAGTCTTGAATATGAGATTAAAGGTGATTGAAGAACCACCAAAAAGAGTGTAATTATACCATTTTACGCCATTTATGCCTGTTGGATACCATTGATTTATGGGTGATATGTTTGTAACATTAAACTCCACATTAGTTGTGTTGAGAGAATTAATTGAGATATTGTAAATTCTATCTTTTAGATACCAAAATGGGAGATCATGAGTTGGGGTGTAGGCATATCCATCTCTATCAAGACGAGAAGTTAGGTTGACTAAATTCTGTCCAGTCTTCATATCGGTAACTTTTATCAAAGCAGGATAAGGAACTTCCACTCCACTTTCCTTTCGTATAACTCGTACATTTAACCTTGCTAACTCTGTTCTATTAAAGATGTTACATGTCTCTACTGTTTCTATAGTTATTAAACCATTACAAACAGTGAAATTAATGCCATTAGCAAGAATTAATAAACCATAAACCTCAAAATCATCACTAATTAATTTCTCATTATCAACTAACGGGATGTCGATCTCTATAAAATCATCATCATCACCAGGACCATACCCATCTTCATAATAAATCAAGTTCTCATCTCCGATCCCCGTCGAGTTATCTTTATCAACATAATAAATCGATACATTTGTAAGCTGATTTACCATATTACTTAGAGTGATGTTAAATCTGATAATTTTCTTATTTCCAAATTCAGTCAGAGAGCCATTTGTATAGACCACTTCCCTTACAGAATAGCTATTAGATCCGACAGGATTTCTATTCGTGTTATTTACTCCTAGAGTGTGGCTTCTAAATTTTACCCCACTTTTATCATAAAAACTTCGATAAACATAGGATTCATTAAGAATAACTGGAGATCCATTATAATCTTCGTTGTCATAATATACTCTGAAGTAGTATTGGGGTGTATTTTGCCAACGGAAGGTTGTTTTTCCATTTTCATCTAGGATAAGTGTGTCTATTAAACTACCTCCAAAGCTTTCATTAATTTCGATGTATCCTTGACTGAGTGGTATTTTATCCCAGTCAGATACCTCAAAATCTATTGTCCATATGTCTAATTCGATTTCTTGTGCATAAAAGATACCATTAAAGTAGTAGGGTCCCATACCTGAATCATAACTATTGAAGACTTCAATTTCACGAGAACCACGAGTGTAGTTAGCAGTAATATTATATCTACCATTTGGAATAAGCTTAAACGTCGCCCTTCCAGTAGAATCGGTGTCATCACTTGTTACTATATGCCCTGGCATTCCTTTAGGAACTGAATTATTAACCAAACTAACTTCAGCATTAGGTACTAACCTCCCATCAATATCTCTAGCTATTATTGTTATTGTCGAATTATGGGCCTGGACTTCATCAATTGATGTAGGAAGTGAATAATTAAATCCAATATGATCTAGTTGGAAAAACGCTTGTTTTTCTCCCGCATTTTGGCTTAAAAGTCCTAATTCTTCTCCCCACGCTCCGCACTCAAGAAAAATTTCTTCTCCCATATATGAAGTTATATCATAATAAAATACTCCTGTTAATTCTCCATCCACTACACCTGATCCTAAGGATTCTGTATCATAAGAGCTCGGTCCATCATGATCTTGTAGCTCTCCTTCGGGACTCCAATACTTACCACTCGGACTATATCTATCATTTCCACCATAAGCTTCAAGATATTGTCCATCTATTACGACATGAGAGTCCACATCAGATCCATAAGATGATACATTGCATAATCGCATGAAATAACCATCAATATCAATATCATCTTGGGGCTTATCTCTCCTCTCAAATCGTTGTGTTCTAATATTGCGATACACTCTTAAATAGAGGGTTCCACCCTGAATTGTGGGAACCTTAAAAGGATATGAATAAAATGTACCCGCGTAATCATAGACGCCTGTATCCCATCCGAAAGTACCCCATAAATAAGCATAATTTCCATTTTCAACACGGCGATGGGAAGATCCTACATCTGAAATGTGCATTGGTTTGTTTTGAAAGTATTCGTAACTTAATTCTGATTCATTTGATGCTGAAGGAAATGGTATAGTATCGCCAGAAACTATACCTAATTCATTTATTGGCTCGTGTGTAAATGTCCAACCATAAGGATCATACTGAGTTTCGGCTCTAATATCTAATTCAAAATCACCATTTTTTACCCAACCAAAACTTTCAGTTGGGCTTACAGCCTCAGCGCTACTCACAACCCCATTTCCTAGATACATAAAAGTATCTAATTCTGTTGTCATTTGAGAAATATTTGTATCAAAATATACTGTTGCTATATCCTGCTGAGGAAAATCCTTAACAACATAATATTTTCTTAGGATACCACTCTCCACTATCCTTATATCATCTAAATCAGTTTGATAAATCTTATTTTCTTGAATCAGTTGAGTATAATTAAACGAGATACTTACTCCATAATCCGTAAAATTGAGGGCATATGGATTTGTAATTGATATTAACCGTCTATAACGAAAGGAATAATCCCACCATGTATCATTTCCTAAAATACTAAGCTTTGGTTCATTAAAATCATCTTTTATAGGATATTCTTCATAACCTTTAATATCTTCATTGAATTTGGTGAAATTTGAGTAATTCGATTGAAGCAATGGAAGAAACATGGTCATTGAGACCAATGATAGTATCAAAATTAGTTTAAAACGATTGTTCTGCTTGTTTTTTCGTATGATAATGTCATCACATCTTTTAATTTTTAAAAAAAAACAAAAATGTTTGACAATATTATAAGAGAAGACAAATAAAATATTATCTATCAGATTGATACCTATTAAATTTGATATGACAAAATTGATTAAAATTAAAAAAAAGTAAAAGAAAATAATTTATATTTTAGCCTCTTTCTCCGAATAGATATTTTCTAAGACGTTGATATATTCAACCAAGACTTGATTTGCCTTAGACTTGTTCTCATAATTAGTTATTATTGTATTTATAACATATTTTGGGAAAATAGAATCAAGGTAAATATCTGAAATCAAAGCGTAGTACTCATTATTCTGGTTATCTTGGAAAACTTGGATCATCTTAGCATCCCAAAGAGTTTTTAAGACTTTATCAAGATTGTTCACACCTTTTTTCCTCAATTTCTCAAGGTCATTCCTTGTAACAATAGCAGATCTTAGCAACTGTAAGGTTGTATACACTTCGGGGTCCATTATAATATTAAGTATATTCAAATCATCTAGCTCTGTTGGTTGATAACTCTGAAAGAACTTCGCACATTCAGATTTATAGTCTTTTATAAGGTGGGAAGGTAATCCTATACTACTTGGATCTTTTATGAGATTTGAAGGAGGAATCCGCATTAATAGAATATCGTGAATTAAAAAGAGTAATTCAGAAGAAACACCCTTTACTGAGCTTTCCTTTATTATTTCTTGCTTAATTAAATCGACCAATACAGGTTCTATGTCAACAATCCCGTTTTTATACTGATCTCTTAACCAAATCACTAGTTCAGATTTTGAAATAACACCTTCGTCTCTTAATCGATTAATTATCATTCGTTTTATGTCATCCTGATACAAATTTGCCAATCTTTGCTCAGCATTTAAGGATGGGTAAACAAATATTCTTTGGAAAATTGATGGAATTAACGGCAGATAAGAATCGTTATCAAGATTATGCAAAATTCTTCTTGAAGCTTCAACTAGTCCTCCTTCAAATTCATCAGCATCATCTTCTAAATTTAGAAGTAATAGAATATAATATCCTTGTTCAGGACCAGTATAGTATGATGCGATATTCAATGATCCAACTGATAAACTTATCATCCCCACTTCACCACTGTACTCATGAGTGCTTGTCACTTGCATAAGAACTTTGTCAGAAAGAACTAATTCTTCTGGATATCTCGCTAATAATTCCGTACCCGCTCTTTCATCCCATCTCATTATAACTAAACCGACTGGCACTACCCAAGGTCACCCTTCTTTCTTGATTCTTCATATGATTTGTTTATTCCCTTGTTCTTTTTTTCTAAGGTATCTTTTAATGATAAACCAATTAGATCCCATCGATCTTTCAATTTATTGACGATAAACTCTTCTTTTGAAGGATATGTCATGGAATCTGAAATAGACTTCTTTGATTTTATAGCCCCTTTCATTTTTCTCATTTTCTTCACGAATGTTGGTATTCTTGATTGTTGAACCACACGATAACCCACGAGACTGATCACAATAGCAGCAACACCCCCAATGATTAGTAAGAAGTAAAACATTGGGAACCCGAATATTTCTGTCATACCAACCACAACAGTAATGATTGTAGGATTTACCTCATAATTTTCTTTTTGGATTGTTATCTGCCCAGTTAGTGTTACTGGACTTATAAATGCATCAATACCACTAGTTGAGAAACTATACTCATAAACTCCATTAGAAACCTCAGTCATATTGTAATCTATTGAGCCAAGCGTTAAAGTAACGTTTACATCTGATAGCAATTGACTCCCATTGGTTGGATCATAAAGAGTTATCCTGAAATCTATAGGATTTCCTTGAACCACATTAATCCTATTATTAGGCAACCCATTTGCCATAAAATCCACTGTAATAGGTCTCTTACTTATTGTTAGTGAAATAAAAGCATTTCTTACCTCGTAATTAGATTTTTGTAATGTAATAAAAATTGAGTATTCACCAACTTCTTTTGTCTCTGTATTAAAATCTAACATATATCTCTTATTTGCATCTTCAATAAGAGTCCCACTTCCTTCATTCCCAGGACCAACAAGTGGATTTCCATCTTGATCTAATCTATACCAGTTATAACTAGCAACCTCTAAATCACCCATATTAGTAGATGTTAGAACATCTTCATATTCAAATAAATAATAAACAGTGTCTAGCACATAAACATTTGGTGAAAATTGCAATAGACTTGTTGTACCATTTAAAGATGTCGGTCGGGGAAGAATTCTCATTATGATAGAATCTGTGATTGCAGAATAATTAGTAAGAACTGCCATGATGTCAATAATGTATTCAGCATCGTTAGGAGCTGGAGTAGAATCAAATTCAAAGTAATATAAACCAGGATGTATTGGATCATCAATAACATCTCCAGAACCATAATCCCAACTATAACTAATCGACGCACCTGGTAATGAACTCATTGTGTCATTGTTGAAAAAGTCTACAACAATATTTACTGTTTCAGCATATATAACAGAAGCTCGTTTATTAGACAACTCGCTTAAGCTATAATCGTAATATTTAATCCCTGTTTCAATGGCATTAATTGTTATTGGTTTATATCCAATATCATTAAATACGTAGCTCTTGTAATTCCCTATAATATTTAAATAATAGAGGTTTCCTCCAATTAAATTGAAATCGGATGAGTCAAATGAGAAATTAAAAACTCCAAGAGAAATCTCAGAAGATAAAATATCAACTCTATTGCTATAATCAGTCAATTCTTCATCAAATATCTGAATATGAAGTTCATCAGGAGTAACTAGGGTGGGAACTGGTAATGATTGATCTTGTTTTGTGAAATTAAAGTGTATATATCCCGTATTTCCCCATTCTAAATCCAGTGTATAATCGATTATTGCTATTGTTGAGTTCCATTCATCTTTATTGAGAGGGATCTCAATTTTTACATAATCTTCAGAGTCAAGAATGAATTCATATCCATCTGGAGAAGAAATCGGTGTTCCATTGGCTATAAAACTTTGTTCTGCTCCCCCAAAGAATATGTCTACTGTATAATTACCCCAAGTCCCAGAGGAGTTGCTAAAAGATATAAATTGAGCAAGGCCATTGATATCTACTGAAACGTTGGCGATAATTTCAGATTCACTATCATAGTCAGAAGTGTTATAAAATCGTAGTTTTGCATTTGTAAAGGGAATCTCCTGGGCTGTATCATCAGTAACGTTAAAAACTATCTTTGTGATTTCGGTTTGAACATCTATATCATCCAATAATACTGCATCACTGTGGATCAGAATGTTTGGATATCTATAATTTGAGTTATCCATAAGAGTCTCATAATCATAATATACCTCATAGTCGTAGGAAGTATCATTTATCCATGTTATAGAACCACTTCCAGAATCAGAAAGTACTGATTTTCCAGCATCTTGAGAACCATTTTTTAATATAACAAATCCATGGTTGATTGGATCAGCATCCTTATCTGTAATATTAAATTCTATTTCCGTTAAGGTAAGGAACGCCGTAAGTTTGCTATTTAATGTTACAATAGGAAAGTTCTCATAACTATAAACTGATGCGGTTTCTGGATTACTCAGGCCATTCTGAGTGTAGTTAATAGTGATATTATAAAATCCATTATTCGCGATATCAGAAAAAGTCCATTCCCCATTTTCATCAGTGATGTTATTCTGGTTTAGGGTGGGAGTAAGATCATTTGAAAGATAGATTTGAGCATTTTCTACTGGTTTTCCATCTTCATCTTTACATGTTATTTTTAACGTAAATGCAATCGGTTCTATATCACCAAATGTTGTAATTAAAGAGTTATTTGGAGTTGTCTGTACAGATTTTGCCCAAATTGATATATCATCCCAGTACAGATCCCGATCTGTCCAAGTATCATCATCAGCTATATAAGAGATATGGTCAAATGAGCTTAAGGATATTTCAGAATCTACATTGAAGGTGTACCAGAAAAATTCATTAACGGCATAATATTGATTAAAAAATTTATAAGAACCTGCTGAACCCCAACTTTGAGATCCTCTAATATTGTAACTATTAGTGGTGGCAGGGATGGCTGTATAACCTGTTTGAAATCCAATACCCGAAATCTCTCTGCTGATCGGAACAGGATCATCAAATCTCATTTTTGCTGTGACCACTGTTTCTGGTCCAATATTTATTACCCCGGTTGAAGATGCCTTCCAATGGT
>JAEOTL010000055.1 GCA_016839845.1 Promethearchaeota archaeon | reverse complement strand
GAAGTAACGGTCCATGAAATTCGATGTTACTGCTTCCTGTATTGCTTCCATATCCAAAAGGACTAATATAACCAGCTCCATCTAAGATTGCATCGACTCTTACTTCCCACCAACCAAGGGAAGGTTCAAACACCCATACAAGAGCAGAAAATATACCAATAATTCCTCCTACTATAACAACTACTTTATTCATTAAAATTACCATCAACGAACGTTGAATTTTATTTATTTCATTTTATGAATATAATATAATTTTCTATTTAATGTCAATGCTCTCTGAATTTATAAAGAAATCCACATTTATTCTTTTTAATAGCCTATTATCTAAAAAATTAAATTTCATAAACAATTTTGATTGCATGAGTATTTAACTAATTCGTTAATAATAAGATTCTTAGAAATTATGAGTTCTAGTAAGAAAAGAGACTACTATGAAGTTCTTGGTGTCAGTAAAGATGCGAGTGTAAATGATATTAAGCTTGCTTATCGTCGTTTAGCTAGAAAACTCCATCCAGATTTGAACAAGACAGATCCAAAAGCAAAAGAGAAATTCATTGAACTTCAAGAAGCTTATGAAGTATTAAGTGATGAGAATAAAAGACAAAATTATGATAGATTTGGGTTTAGTGGAGTCCAAGTTGATATGAGTAACTTTGTTAGCGGTGGAATTCCAGGAATAGATGAGTTACTTAGAAGCATTTTTGGTGGATTTGGTTCCTTTGGTGGATTTGAAGATTTTGGATTTGGTGGTTTTGGTTCAAGAACGAGAAGGAGATCTACTCAACGCAGAGAAGTAGGACAAGATTTAGAAGATCACATCGATATTACTTTTGAGGAAGCAATGTTTGGTGTAAAAAGAGATATTCCTATAGAAAGATATACACCATGTGATGACTGTGAAGGAAGTGGAGCAGAAGATCCCTCTAGTGTAAAATCTTGCCTAGAATGTCAAGGAACTGGACGGATAAGAAAAATGACACAATCCGGATTTGGTACAATTATTCGTGAATCAGAATGTTATACATGTAATGGTGCAGGAAGGGTAATTGATAAAAAATGCAAGATTTGTGGTGGAAGAAAAGTAGTCCCTGAATTGAAAACAATCCACGTCTCTATTCCAGAAGGGGTTGAAGATGGTGTACACCTTAAGGTACAAGGGGCAGGGCATGTGCCATCTGTTAATGCTATACCTGGAGATCTATATTTAGGAATCAGAATAACTGGTGATGATCAATTCATACGACGACGAAATGATCTTTATACCCCTGTAAACGTGGATATTATAACTGCTATAATTGGGGGAAAAATAAACGTTCCTACCTTAGATTATAAAGAAAAGAAATTAACTGAAAAGGAATTAACAATTCCTCCTGGTACTCAACCTGGAACAGAATTTCGCATAAAAAATCGAGGAGTATCATATATGAGAGGAAGAGGCAAAGGAGATCAATATGTAATTGTAAATATTGAAATCCCGAAAAAAATCTCAGAAAAACAAAAAGAACTACTACAAAAGTTTAAAGAATTAACTGAATAAAGGTATGCAACAATAAAAAAAAAAAATTATAAGTGAGAATCCAACCAATTTATTACATATTTAAAGACCTCTTCACGATTGATTTCATTAAATATTTCGTTTCGAGTATCTGGATAAAACTTATATGTAACATCTTTAATCCCATATTTTTTATAGCGATTAATCATACCTTCTACATATTTAGTTTTATTTCCTATAGGACATAAAGCTCCTGAGATAAAATAAACGGGTAAATCTTTTGGTACTTTTTGTTCATTTTTAGTATCATACATTTTTTCAAATCCATAAAGGAATTCTAACCATAAATTTGCAGGAGCTATAAATCCACACCAAGGATCATCAACATATTTCTGAACTTCTGCTTTATCTCTACTGAGCCATTCAAATCCCGTAGCGTCTTCTTCATTTTGCCAATCACGATTGTTAGATTTAAAATTCATATCATGCATTTTTTGACTCGGTTCTGTTAGTCCAAGCTTTTTCATTTCACTTTTAATTATTAGCTTCCCCGCCTTAATCACCATACCTCTAACTTTCCCATTAGTCCCGCTTAAAATACATCCTTTAATTTCATTTCCCCAATCCTGAATATAATCTTGAGCAAGCATAGCACCCCAAGAATGTCCTAATAAGAATAAAGGAAGATTCGGATTTTCCTTCTTTATAGTGTTTGATAAGTCATGAACTGCATTAACAACACCTCTCCATCCACTAGGGCCTAATACTCCTGCATGTCCTTTTAATGTAGCTTCTGTTAAATCTCCAGCTGTCAATCCGTGACCAGGATGATCATTTGCATAGCATAAATACCCTTCTTTACATAGTACTTCTGCTACTCGTGTATATCTCTTGGCATGTTCTGCTAATCCATGAAG
>JAEOTL010000453.1 GCA_016839845.1 Promethearchaeota archaeon | reverse complement strand
GCTTCCAGAATGGGCTCAAATGTTTTTCAGTACATTAGCTGAGGGTCTTAGAGAAACGATTACAGGACCAATTGCCAATTTATTTGGAGCACAATCCAGTAGTATGCTTGATACTCAGCAGTTTAAGTATATGACCGCACTCGAGCAAATACAATTTATGCAACAGCATAGAACTGAAATACAGCAAGCTGCTACTCAGTCATGGTTAGGCGTGCTTGGAGGCTCCGTGTTTAGTGGGTTAGGATTCCTCTTTACCGCATGGTCAGGAACGAGCAATCTATTCTTAAGCCCCATATTTTCCATGTCAATTGCCACTTTCTCTATTTACTGCAAGACCGAAGGTATTTCACTAAAGGATAGTTTTGCCAAGTTATTTGGCAAGGTTAAGAAATTCGGGCAAGCGTTCAGCCTAACATCTGTACAAGACTTGGATGCGATGGTCGGTGCGCCCGAAGTATCTGATCATAAGAAGCATAATTGGGGCAAAGTTTTGAGATATACCATGCTAGGAGTCAGTGTTGGGCTTACTGCCTTTTCAATAATATCTGGAGTTGTTTCTACTCTTTTACCTGCTCAAATTCCTGGAATGCCGCAGACTATGGTTGACTCTTCGAAGGGTTTAGCAATGTCTACAAGTGGAGTTACGGCTCCAGTTTCAATAAGCACCACAGCATCAATAAGCGCATCAAACATTCTTGCAGATAATATTAAAGGAATTTTTAGCAGTCCTTATACTTTAATAGGGTTGGGTATTCTTACTGGTGTTGGGCTTTATGGAGTAATAAAAAGAACACGTAATTTGAGGTTATTAAACATAATGAGAAAAGCTTATGAATCTGCATTTGGTCAAATTCCAGATAGAAACACAGCCTCTATTCTTTCTAATCATTTTAAATTCTCTGAAGATACTATTAGAAAACATCTTTCTGGTATTGTGGGAAATCAGATGGGTTTTAACTTTGAAACTCTTTTAAAAATGAATTTAGGAATAAAGAACTTGCCTTTGAGTCTAAGGCATAATAAATACGCCCTTATAGCAATAAGATATTATGCAATAAAACTTGGATTAAGATATGAGATATTATATGATATTTCAGATATAATTTTAAAGTACACTAAGAAGACATTTTCTCTATATGATCTAGGGTCTATCCTAAAAGGTAGACGAAGATATATTATTGACTTTCTTGGTAAATATAAAGATTCTACAATAATACCAAATACTTTTCTATGTCTTATGCATGATATGAATAATGAAATTACTCAGGCAAAAATTCAAAATGTTTTAGGTGTCACTCTCAGTTTAACCGATATAGATAATATGAAGAAAGAAATTGAAAGACGATGCATCGATTATATTTTTGATAGTAAAATGATTCCAGAAGATGCGAAGGATGAGTTCAGAATATTTTTCAATTTACAAAGAATTTTATCAAAAGCTTTTGGGAGATACGTTAAAACAACTGAGGTCAGTTCATTGTTAGGATGGGATACGTCTACTTTAATAGGTAAATTTAGAACTCGTACATTTTCTCGTGATGGATCTTATATAATGCCTAGGCAGATGGAATCGATCAGAAGATTAGCTCGTAGATATCAAATTTTCGATCCAAAGTTTGTATCATTCTTAATTAACCTTTGTAATCAATACGATAAAGATCATAGACGCGGTAGACAACCATATGATGACGCATGGCATGAATTATTGCCCGAACATTGTTATACATTGTTAATAGAACAGGCAGGTTTTGATTGCAGAATTCTGAAACCCTTAAAGGATATGCGATCCAATCAAAAATATGGTTGGGTTAGACATCATTTAAATGAAGATACTCTTAGCTTAGATTCAGATGTATTAGGTCTTATTCAAAAATATCTTCATGTAAACTCTAAAATAGTTCCACATGTTAGCCAAAAAGGTGTATCAAAAAGAGAAGCTCTCCATGTGAGATATAGCATTATCTTATATAATAGAATGACTATGAGGGATTTAGTTTTTATGAAAAAACAAGTAATAACTGAAAATGATTTACCAGCTTTATTTAAAAGTCGTTTTTCCTCGAGACAAGACATGCTTAAGTTTATAGAATGGAGAAATGAGCTAAGACGTGATGAAAGGAGTTTCTTTAGAAATCATTTTAGTAATTTTCAAATCGAATTTCAATCTGAATTATTTTGGGGATCACATTTCATAAATTTCATTTAATATTAACCTCCTAAAGGTTAAATATTTCTAAAAATATTTTTCCTACGTATAAAAATTTTACACAAAATTTGATAGGTTATGGCAAAAAGAAATTTCAGTAGCAGGATGAACAACTCAGAGAGTTGGTTCAATAATGGGAGTATTGTTCATGAAGACTTAAAGAAACCTTGCCATTTGTTGGGATATTGTCCATATGATGGAATAGCTGAAGCATTTTGGGCAAGATTGGAGGATTCAAAGTTTACATGTACAGCATTTGGTCATGATTGCCCTGTGTTTTACATATCAGAAAGGGTTAAGGAAGATTCTAAAGGCATACCAAGGAAAAACAAAAAACTATTTGATGATGTTGAAAGGTTAAAATTAAGCAAAAGAAAAATGAAATTATATCATCCACCAGATTATGCTTTTACAAAACCTTGCTATAAACTAAATTTCTGCCCCTACGGTTCTTTTGCTCAGCATTATACCAGTGAAGAGGGGAAAAGCGATTATAGATGTGATTTATACAAAAAAGAGTGTCCAATATTTTATTTTGGATTTTCTGCTTCAGATAAACAACTTCAAAATAGGCTTGATAAAGAGTGACTCTAGAAGGTTGGGTTCATCCTGTTTTTTCAGAGGTTGAATGTAAAGCTCTAGTGAATTTTGTTGAACGTCAAAAGGATCTTATGTTTATGCATTTTGCAATACTTTATGGCACATTTGAGACAAAAGAAGGAAATATTGTAGGGCAAAAGAATGTAAAGACATTAATAATAATGTATAATTCATTTAGAGGTCGAGAATTTATGGAGCAATTAGCAAACGAGAAAGGGATAAACACCGATTTATTGGTTTCTTTAAGTGATATTAAAGATGAAGAGTTAGAATATATTAATGGAGACATAGAGGATGAGTTAGGAGTTGGAGTAAAGATTAAAAAAGCTGATTATATACCTTGGGAAGATGAATATGATTATAACACAGACCAGATTATATCTGATTTTTTTCAGGGTAAGGAGGTTATTACTAGATTATATCTTAGTAGTGAGTAGATTATTATTCAATATTGGTTAAAAATAATAAAAATTTAAAAAAAAATTGAGTTCTTTAAAATTGTATGCCCAAATTAGCTTACGGACATCTTAAATAGCGTACGTAAGCTCAAACTCATAATATATTGCTGAATTTGTCTCGAACCGCCGACAATCTCCTGAATTCGAGAAATATTCAAATAATCATGCATTAATGTGTTATCACATAGTCCAGCACCACCCATATTGTTAGCACATTCGTAACAGACCTTTCTAGATAATTTAGCGGCATGATATTTAAACTGACTTGCTGATGCAACCATTGCTTGTGATATGTTTTTTGGAATCTCTCCGCCGAATTTTTCATATTTTTCATCGTAAGCTTCACAAAATTTCAGAAGTCCAATAGTCACATTTGTAGTTCGAGCCCATAAATCTGCCAGTAAAAATCCTACACCTTGAAATTTTAAAATCTCTTGATCAAATTGCTTTCTAAGATTTGCATAAATAATTGCATGAGCTAATGCCCCCCAGCATTCACTAATACTCATAATTGCGATTGAGATTCGTTCTGGGACTAATCCTTCAAAAAGGTGCTCTCTTCCTCTTCCCACGCCTCCTAGTATATACTCCTTTGGTACTTTTACATTAGTTAAAGTCTCTTTACCTAAGAATAATTTAGGAACCCAAGGGATCATGACTCTTTCAACTTTAAATCCCTCCCAATTTGTATTAATTAAAAATTGGGCCATTTTAGAGCCTACATTCTTTTCTGCTGTTGCATAACATACAACCCATTTTGATTTTGGAGCGTTAGTATTATAGATTTTTGTTCCGTTTAGAAGAAAACTACCATCTTCTTGTTCATCACAGGTTGTTAATTGATGCACCGCATCAGAACCTCTTTCTGGTTCGGTAATTAATATGGCTCCTGGGCTTTGCCCTGTAACTAAATCTTTTAAGGCTTCTAATCTAGCAGGAACATGCTCATGATGTTCATAAACGGGATTTATGGCGAGTACGGTAGCCCCCCCTCCCATGGCAAACTGGGGATCAAACATATCAATTGCTATATTTCTCATTAAATCAGCTGCCAATCCCCACTCATCATAGTGTACATCACATACATCGAAACTGTGTTGTCGAGTAATATATCCTTTTTCTCCGAATGCAGGAACCCATTCATAAATATCTTCATGAGGACCATGATTAATATTATTTTTTTTCTCAAATCTCAAGCAAAAGCGTTGGACTTCACGTAAAAAGTTAAATTCCTTTGGGGATAAAATGGATGTCAAATTATTATTTAAGAAAGCATACCGATTCTTCAGGTTCATTTTTTCTAAAATTTCATCACTAATAGCTTGGATTTCATATTTTTTTTTTTCGCTCATTTTTAAACCATATTTTTTATTTTAAATTATTAGTAAAATAATTATAATGAGGAAAATATAATGTGATTTTTTAAGTTTTTTTTATATTAAGGAGGTTGGGTTTTTAATTCAGATAATATATTAACCAACGCCATGTTTACCTGCATAATAAGCGCCAAACAACTGTAAAAAGTAAGTGATAGCAGTGATACCTCCATAAATGACTCCTAATGCCCAAGTTAATCCCCACATTAAAATTATGCTCACATAAAATAATATAAGAAACGGAATCAAGATGGATTTCTTGCGTGGGTTTCGAAACTCTATTTTCTTTATATAATCCACAATAAAACAAAATAATATGAATCCTACTAGTAATAGAGGAAAAAACCAATAGTACCATATACGTTGGATTATAAGGTTAATTATTGCGATGGTTAACGTTGGGATTCCAAGCAATAAGGAAAAAACCCCAATCTTTTTTGAAACTTCTGGCTTTTTTACACGCGATAGAAAAAGTGCAAATACCGATAGATTAAATATGTTAATAATAATAAATTCCATTACATCCATTACATAATTAATTTCCATAATTATCACTTTTATATTAAACTTTTAAGTTTATTAATCTTCCTAGATTTACCAATTGAATTGATAATAGCCCTAAACATTGAAGGACATATACACTCATAAAATTGATTTAACAATGAAGATTTTAGTTACTGGAAGTGCAGGATTTATAGGATCAGCTCTTAAAGATTTATTGGAAGAAGTAGGCATTGAAACAGTATCTTATGATATCAGAGATAACCCTAAAGATGACGTGAAAGACTTTGATCGTTTACGGTCAAAAATTAAAAATATTGAAGGTGTTATTCATTTAGCTGCAGTAAGTAGGGTAAAAATTGCTCAAGAAAACCCTTTAGAATGTGTACAAACTAATATAGGAGGGACAATTAGCATTCTTGATGCTGCAAGACAGGAGATAGCTAATGGTAAACATCCATGGATTATTTTTGGATCATCT
>JAEOTL010000141.1 GCA_016839845.1 Promethearchaeota archaeon | reverse complement strand
TTTTCTTAATTTTTTGCCTTTGGATAATTTTCCTGCTAATTCGATTTCGTGGGTATTTAGTTTTCTTTTTCTTTTGCCTTTGATATATTACTGACATGCTAATCCGTCATAGCGAATTAGCCACCTCATAATTTTTTCCTTAGTTAACAAAATATGTTTAAAATAAACTTTTTAATATTTAAATGTCATTTCCACTATTTAAACCTTTCTATCTTTAATGAAAACAATACATACCTAAATCTCTCTAATTAAACATACAACTTCAATTAGTTGATTATACTCATCGATTTTTGAAATTATTATCCATGATTTGCATCTACTATGAGATTCATAAGGAGTCTAATTGATGAATAAAACCAATTAATTAGATGTCATTATAAATTCTCATCTATGCGTTTTCCGGAGTAACCTTCAAGGGTTACGTGTGCGTTATTGACATTGATAAGTGAAAACGCTATTTTTTCTAATAAGAAAACGAGAAATGTTAAAAAATTCGTACATAATAATTAGAGTAAATCCAATTCTTCCAAAATTATTAGTAAAAATAAGAAGAATTACATATATTAATTTTTTTATCCTTAATTGTAAATTTCAAAATTCTTAATCTTTTAATTCTGTTATTTCCATACAAAATTAATTATGAATAGTTTTGATCGAATCTGGATGGCATTAAATCTTGAAGTGCCAGATAGAATTCCTACTCATACAATAAACATCGATGGCAATGTTGCTGATCTGATTCTTGGAAAACCAGAAAAAACGGCATTTGATGTCTTTGATGAGATGGAACAGAAATATCCCGACGAATGGGTTGAGAAGATTAATCAAATCCTTGATGATATAGAGATTGGTGTCTTTGCAAAGTGTGTTCGCGCAGCATATGAACTAGGATTTGATGGGGTCGGTATTCAATATATTCCATTTATTCTTGAAAGTCAAACTGAGATGACAGATATATTTGGGAAGAGACACAAGGTAAGAAATATTGATGGAAATCCTTATCCCGATTATTATGGTGGATATATTAAGAATAGAGCAGATTGGGAAGCATTCCCTAAACCAGATTTAAAAGAAGAATACAGAAAAGCTAAAAAATTTTACAAAGGAGTTCTCAGGAAATGCCGAGATATTAAGGATGACATTTACATATTTGCTCAAAATGCCCTTACTTCAGTATTTCCCCCTGTTTGGCAAGGAATGGGAATAACCAATTTCGTTAGAGCTTTGAAAAATGACCCAAAATTAATTGAGGAACGCTTCAGACACACTACAGATTTTGTTCTAACAGTATTCAAAGCATACTCTGATTGTGGTGCCAAAATATTTCTTGAGGGTGGAGATATTGCACATAGTGGAGGACCTATGATAAATCCAAAATACTTTAATGAATACTTGTTACCCTGTTATCAAGAGGTAGCAGAAGCAATTCATAGTTGGGGTGGAAAATATATATTACATTCTGATGGAGATATTACTAGTCTTTTAGATTTTATAATTGAATCAAATTTTGATGCACTCCAATGTATCGAACCCCCATTAGTAGATCCATATTTACTCAAGAAGAAAGTAGGGGATAAACTATGTCTATCAGGAAATATTGATACTCGACATATCTTAGTAAAAGCACAAAAAAATGAAGTTTTTCAAGCTGTGAAGGAAGCAATTAAAGCGATGGGCTTTGGGGGTGGATATATGTTATCTCCAGCTAATTTTCACCCTGAAATATCTGTAGAACGCTTAAAATGGATGATTGAAGCTACTCTAGAATATGGGAAATATCCACTACAAATTTAGAAGTTTGACGTTAGAATAATTATTATTTTACAATTAACTAAACATAGTTAATATAAATATTGTCTTAAGTGAAAATAAAATGGCAAGACCTAAAGTTATTATACCCGAAAAAGGAATTCCTGAAACTGATCTATTAAAAGATATGGAAAATATACGTAAAGATGATATAAACTGGAGAAATGGTAAAGTATGGAGTTTAGTATATCACGCTACAGATGAACATACTGAAATGCTGAAAAAGGCATATACAATGTTTTTTTCTAAGAATGCTCTCAGTCCAATGGCTTTTCCAAGCTTGAGGATGTTTGAAACAGAAGTAATTTCAATGGCTGTTGACCTTTTTAATGGAGACAAAAGATGCTGTGGAAGTATGACTTCCGGAGGAACTGAAAGCCTTCTTATGGCTATTAAAACCTACAGAGATTGGGCAGAGGAAAAGTTTCCAAACATAAAAGAACCAGAAATGGTGGTACCTAGTTCAGCCCATCCCTCGTTTGATAAAGCTGCTGACTATTTTAAAGTAAAAATAGTTAAAGTACCGGTTGATAGAGAAACTCATCGAGCAGATGTAAGGGCAATGAAAAATGCTGTTTCAGAAAATACTATATTAATTGTTGGTTCAGCATGTGATTTCCCCAGAGGAGTTGTTGATCCCATTTCTGAATTGGGAATTGTTGCTCAAGAGAAGGGAATTGGATTACACGTTGATGCATGTCTGGGAGGTTTTATGTTACCCTTTGTTAAAAAACTTGGTTATGAAATCCCTGATTTTGATTTTTCTGTACCCGGTGTAACATCTATTAGTGCAGATGTTCATAAATATGGTTACGGTGCAAAAGGAGCATCTACAATTTTATATAGAAAAGAGAGGATTTGGAAACATCAATTCTCAGTATATACAGAATGGACAGGTGGTATATATATTTCCCCTTCTATGAGAGGAACACGTCCGGGAGGAGCTATCGCAGCAGCTTGGGCAGCGATGAAACACCTTGGAATGGATGGGTATTTAAATTTAGCAAAAATTGTTATGGATGCTTCAAAAAAGTTAATTGATGGGATCAACCAAATACCTGAACTGTATATCATTGGAAAACCGGTAATGAGTGTTTTTTCTTTTACATCTGATAAAATAGATATTTATCAATTAGGTGATCGCATGGATAAGAAAGGTTGGCATTTAGATAGAATTCAATTTCCAAATGCATTACATATGATGGTTAATCCTCACCATGCTGAGATTGTTGATACCTTCCTTAAAGATCTCAGAGAAACAGTTAAGGATGTTGTTGATCATCCTGGAGAATCTACTGATGGAGATGCTGCGATATATGGTATGGTTGCCAGTTTACCAGATCGAGATAAGGTGAAAGACTATATCGTCAATTTCTTGAAAAGTCAATACAAAATTAAATAA
>JAEOTL010000452.1 GCA_016839845.1 Promethearchaeota archaeon | reverse complement strand
CACTATTGGGAATCATAAATTCATATTCAACGCAAGTGACGCCGATGATGATCGATTTGGTGATATATTAAATAGTTCTATTACAGTGTGGATAAACATCACAGACGATGATACATCCTGCCCGGAAATTTCTTATATCTACACTGGTGATGGAACCGATGGAAATCCTGGGGAACTTATTATTAATGCATCAGATATTTCGGGCTTATCAATAGATCCAAGTGGTTCATATCAAGTTCCTAACACTATTGGGAACCATACCTTTATTTTCACCGCAACTGATGCCGATAATGATGGACCCGGAGATATACTAAGCACAACTATCACGATAATGATAACTATTATAGATGACGACGATGAAGCACCCATAATTAATATAAGTATTATAGATGACAACGATGAAACACTCTTAATGAAATCATTTAATATTATCAATAATTTTGTTTACGATTATCAGGAGTTTTTGATTATACAAATTTTAACAGAAGATAAATCAGGAATCTCTAACCTATTTATTGACTATAATGATAATCGATTTTATGATGATGATGGGGATAATTTAATTTTAATTGAAAATCCAAGGATTCCTGGTGTATATTATTTTTCTATTACCGCAATTGATGATGATAATGATCGAGAGGGAGATCAAAAAGGTATTCAAATAACTGAATCATTTGAAGTATTTGATGATGATATTACACCCCCTCAAATATCTCTTAGTTATAACAATTTTGAATATCAGATATCTATTTTTGATAATGATGGAAACGTAGATAGTAAAGCTACTGGAGAATATCATCTAATCGACGAGGAAGGATTAATCTTGAATTCAGGTATTATTTCACTGGAAGATTTTTATTACATAATCACACTCCCATTGAAACCAGGAAATTATACTCTTGAAGTATATTCAACTAATAACGATAATGATTGGGAAGGTGATGAGGAATCAACTATTGAAATATTTGATATTACTATAGGTATCGAATGCTGTTTTCGGAATATTAATGATTTACTTGAAGAATTAATAGATTATGTTGATGACAATCTCTACTCCGTATTAGCAGATAGTATAAGATTTAAATTACGTTTAGCTCAAGAAGACTTATGGGATGCTCTTGTATTGGTTGAAGCAGGAAATATTAAAAGTTGTGTATTTCATGAAGCAATAGTACAGGCAATAATAGAATTTGTTGAATTTGAGACAGAACTTTATAATAAAATTGATTTTATAGCTGAACCAATAAAAAATGAGATTATTGATTCTCTGCATGAAATTAGAAATTTTGTTGTATTATTAATGGGAGCTTCTGTTGATTATGCTACAAGCATTAATTATGGATATGATATTGCTACTCTTGAAGTTGATCTTTTAAATCTTGCAGATTTTGTGGAAGAAGAACTTGGTGGAAGTGGCTCTAAATATTTAGAGAAATTAATAAAATTATCAGCTCTACATCTAGAACTCGCAATTATGAAACTTTCACGGGGTATTAACCCAGATTCAACCTTATCAAGTGCTCAACGATTTATAGAGCGTGCCATGGAAGAAGCACATGATATATTAGAGAACAATGAAAGTACAGAAGCAACAATATGCTTGTTGCTAGAAACACTTGAGTATTGTTATTTTAGAATTAGTGAAATAATATTACTTTAATAATCATAATTAAAGAATTTTCAATAAAAATTAAGAAAGGAGTAAATCTTGACGGTATATCAAAAAAGGGGCAATATTGTGGAGTATTGCCATAAGATAAGAGAGTTATGCCGTAGCGAGTTAGATTCTTCAGTTTTTAGCAGTAAATTACTTGAAATCTTAAAAAATCTTAATCAAATTAAACAGAAAGCTAAATTAAAGCTTTCCATATACATTATTGGTAAATTGGATGAAGAATGAGTATCAGCAAGTTCCATTCTTTCAAATCTTCTCGTGAAAGGCAATATTAAAGGGTCTTTCTTGTAATTTAAATTGGTAAAAAACTGAGCCGTTTTTTAAGACTACAGCAATCTTTCCTTCAATATCTTATTAATTATAAAAAATTGGACTCCACATCCCTTTTAGATTCCTGTTTATTTTTTATATTTAGTAAATATTAAAAGTGAAAAATATGAAGAAGGGACCAGTCTGTTATTTGTATTACACTATAAAAAATAAAAGAAAGGCAAAAGCAGATATTTCTAATTTAAACCCAAATACCTTTGAAATTGATTTCGCTCAGTATCAAACAGAATCAGTATAAAAGTCTCTTATTTTCTTAAGCCTAGTTTTTCTCCTACTCCTATATTTCTTAATAAGGTTTGTATTTCATCTAAATTTGGCTGTGTAACCTTAGGTAACTGTAGCTCATTCCTTCTTCTTTCAATTGCCGGTTGTGAAGCGATTGCTTTAGCGTTTTCGAAAATAGTCTTTGCTTGTTCATAAATATAATTTGGACTCTTACCTAGAAACACGCTTTGATTCTTAAGAATTGCAAAAGTCTCTGTTAGTTCGATTTTTAGTGGACATATTTCATCGCAAGTATTACAAACAGTACAGCCCCAAATGTTTAAATCATCTCCTTCAAAAAGCAATTCTTTATATCCTGAAAGCGCTAGGATAATATTTCTCCTCGGATTATAATCTCCCTCCGTAACCTTAGAAACTGGACACATTTTAGTGCATTCTCCGCACTGGATGCAGGGGTAAAGTGAAGGATTATTTTTAATTAAGTTCAATGCCCATTCATTATCTCTTCCGTTTACTAATTCTGTAGTAATAGTATCCCATGGAGCTTTGCGATGAACGTAGGGATCAGAATTAGAACGGAACCTGCGAATCAATTTGTGGTATATCCAGCCTATTAAAGTAATGAGTGTGAAAAATGAATAGACTATACGCATAGCTAAGGAAGCTTGTGAAGTAAATGCCACTTGTGTGTGAATAAAAGCGACAATCATCCCGAGCATCATTAGATTATGAATCATTTTATGAAATTTATACCTGAACTTCCTTCTGAAGGAAAAAAGTCTCAATTTCTTAATAAAGTTGAATTTAAGCAATCTGTTACTCATAAAAATGAGTGAGAAAACCAATAGAATTGTAAAAATTTGGACACTAATACTCCCAGATCTTATCTGAAGTGTCGAAAACTCTCTGCCTATGCGAACCAAAGGATAATGTATTATCATCATAATAAAGGCAACGATAGGCATATGAGTGTGAAAACCAATTAATCCATCTATACTAAGGTTTTTCTCAACAAGCTTTATTCTAGTTGAACTAAGAATATTAAAGCAAAACCAAATGAAGGCGAAAATTCCAAGGATGCTTCCCGTTCTATGTGTTATATCATTTATTAAATCGCCTGTATCGAGTGGTTCTTCTAGCCAATATATAATTGAAGCAACAATGGGGCTAAGGAAAAGAATTATTTCAAATATAGCACTTTTTACTTTAGGTTTCATCTTGTTTAACTGAGATGCATTAATAATTATCTGTTTTATTTTCTTTAATAAAAAAGTAAAATAGCATTGTTTAAAATTGAACTGATTTTATTCAAGAAAATTGAGAATTTCTATTAATTTTATATATTTCCTTTCATCAAGTCATTTGTTATGAGTGTCTATGAATTATTGATCAAACGTAGATCTGTAAGAACATTCACCAACCAATCAATTTCACAAGATACACTGGAGAAACTTTTAGATGTGGCAAATAATTGTCCTTCTGGAGGGAATATCCAACCTATTTCAGTAATTACTATACAAGATCAAAAGGCAAGAGAGCTATTGGGGAAAATAATAGGATCGCAACCATGGGTTAAAAATGCTCCTTTATCTCTGATCTTCTGCATTGATTTCTACCGAACAAAAAAATGGGCAACTTTATCAAATACAAAATTCTTGGGTGAAAATGCCCTTTCACATTTTCTTATTGCCTATGCTGACTTAATGTGTGCTGCTCAAAATGTGGTTATCGCAGCTGAAAGTTTTGGACTTGGATCGGTTTATGTGGGATCAATCCAAGGAACTATTGATGAGATCAGAAAAGAATTTTTAATGCCAAAATTAGTTCTCCCCATGATGCTTTTATGTGTAGGATATCCTGAATCGATTCCAGATACCATCCCTAAGTTACATCGAGATATAGTTACTCACGAGGAAAAATACCACATCTTTCCTGATGAAGAAATTCATAACGCTTATGAAACAAAGTACGGAGAATTTGATGAAGATCTTGATAAATATTTCATGAAAGCATACATAGAAGTTATTGAAGCATCTAAACAAGAGGGAAATAAATGGTTAAACCTGTCGAAAAAAAGAGTGAAACGACTTGGGATAAAAAACCATGCCCAATTTTTGTTTCAGCTACGGTATCCGGCTGAAGCAATGGTGAAATTTAATGATGAACAAATTCAAGCCTTCAAAAGAGCAGGGTTTGATTTTTTTACATAATTAATCATCTAAATATTGTTTAGATTTAAAAAGTTAATTATTTCACTTTTTTAAGGAGTAGATATAAAATTACTATCAGAAGTTAATGGGATATCCTTAAATTTATTAGTCTTTAGCCGACTTTTTTATTGTGGTACCTAATATTAGTGAAGACTGCCTTATTTTTTTTGGTCTCTCACCAAATTTTACGAAATTACGGCAAGTCAATGATGCTCTTACAGAATTCCTTAGGGATAAAAAGTTAATTGATCCTTCAGGAAGATATAATTTAATTATGTTTTTGCAAAATGCGCCTAATTTTTTTGATAATTTTACTTTTGATATAGATTTGATTCTTGAAGTTTTAAAAATCTCGAGTAAAGACATTGTAAATGCCAATACTGCGGTAGGTATTTTAATTGGCCTTCACCTAATTATTCAAAATTTTAAGAATGTTTCGGAGAAATTATTTAGATTATTAATTTTATTAGATAGAGGAGCCCATAAAATATCTATTAATCATGTTAAAAAGATAACGAATATTCTTAATGATACTAAAAATTTGCCCTTTTATATTGATATCATAGTCATAGACATGAATGACAAGCACGAAATTGAAACTTTAAAAAAATTTGCAAATCTAGGGGATGGAGAATTTTACAATATAAATAGTACTAAGGATTTAAAACCATTATTAACCAAACTATCAAAAAAAAAATTCATAAAAGAATCGTTATTTTCGAGATATAAATTAAAAATGACTCAGAAAGAGACTCAGCCTTTCTATATTGACTTAGCTGGGGATCCATCCATTTTCCATGAGCTAGGCACTTGTTCAATTTGCTTTCAAAAGGGTGTAGAGGACAATTTGACGTGTCCTTCATGTAAGACTGTGGTACACAAAACCTGTTGGGCGTTATGGGCTCAATATTCAATTCCTCAAATCCCTCATGTGTATAGATGCCATAATTGCTTTAATTTAATGAAGCTTGATGAAGAATTCGTTCTTGATGCACAAATAGGAAAGACTCCTGCAATGAATGAATATGTTCAAGTGAAAAGAAAGAATAATTTGGATTATCTACGAGAATTGGAATCCAAAAATCAACCTAAATTTATTCAAGCTGAAGATCCAAGTGTCTCTGATGTAAGAGCAATGATTCATACTGAAAAAGAGAGTTCTCAAACTGAAGAAGAAAGTTCTCAAACTGAAGAAGATAAGGGACTCATAACTTTTGATTTATGTCCTGCTTGTAATAACGTTAGAATGGCACACGAAGAAAGTTGTCCTATATGTGGTTTTGACCTATTCTAATTTAATTGAAAGTGTTTGGCTGTGGTAAATAAAAAAAGGTTGATATGATAATATACACTATGCTCCATTTACGATTTTAACTTTAGGAGCATAAGCGTCATGAACCGCGTAATTAGCAAAATTAATACTATAATGATCTCGCCAGTGAGCCTTTACATCTTCTAACATGGCTTCCATAACCTCATCCTTAACTTTTCCTTCAGCACACATCGTAGTACCTGTTGGTGTTGCAGTAATTTCACCATCTTTTACAACAATCTGCCCATCTTTGATTGTATAGGCAGCTAGAGTAAATGCTTTTTCTATTGCGTGACCATCTGCCTTATTTATGTCTAGATTGTAAATTGCTACATCACCAATTGCCCCAGATCCTAGGTGACCTCTGTCTACCATCCCTAAACATTTGGCAGTGCCTGCTCTCGTTATAATACAGATTTCATAGGGAGTTAATTCTCTATCAATGTCCTTAAGTTGTGTTTTTTCGGAGGCTTTCTTGGAACATTGATTTAACAGAACGTCATCCCTCGATTTTTTATCCATGAGCCAGCGAACGATCTGCGGGTATGAAGTAAATGGACCCCCATTGGGGTGGTCGGTGGTGAAAAGCACCTGCCATGGATTCTTGGTAAGCAGTGTCAGCTCTAACCCGATTGCCCATTGTATAGCATTAACGGCAACCTTTGGGTTGAAGAAATATGGCACAATACCTGATCCGGATTCCCCCTCTACTTGCCCATTAATCCATTTAACTCCCGGTTTCGCACCCCATGCTGAGGTTCCGCCTAGATGATGTAATGCAAATTCCCACGGGCCATCTGCAGTCATAGTAGTGGTCGCAGCTTTCCCGAATACGACTTGTCCAGTATCAATTGTAATATTTTTATGTTTATCTAGATATTCAGCAATATCTGCGGCTCCTGATTCAAAATCACCCCAATTGGTACCACCGTATGCATTAAATTGACAATGAGTTAAGTGTAGGTTAGTTTCCCTTCCCTTCTTTGAAGAGATTTTTTCTACTGCTTTAAAGGTCTCAATTGTATGCTCTTTATTTCCTGGATGCCCTAAATTGTTGGCATGAACATGAATGGAGTGTGGTAATTCGAGTTTTTCATTGATTGTTGTCAAGCTTTCAACAATTTCTCTAGGAGTTACTTCAAAATGAAATACATGATCGTCAAGCGAATTTACATTTTTACCCCAAGCCCAATTTTCAACTCCTCCAGGGTTTACAATTTTAATTCCATAACCTTTCGTAACCTTTAAAACCCAGGCAATGTAGGCAGCCAATTTATCGTAATTTTTTTCCTTCACATACTCCATTACAAACCAATTATTACCTAATAAAGGAATCGCTGCTCTATCTAGAATTGGTGTATCTAAAAATTCTTCATGTGTATGTCTAGCTTTAAGGAGTGGCATTGCTGGTTCCACAACTGTAGTGTATCCTAGTCGAGCATACCGGTACCCAGTCACCCATGTTGAAGGAACTGACCAACCAGTACCACTACGAGTTAATTTTGTTCTTTTTTCATTAAAAGCTTCAAGTTTATCATCAGGTCTAAATGACCGTCCCGCATTTACTTTTGTTCCCGCTATATGTGTGTGCATATCGACACCACCGGGCATTATAACCATTCCGGAAGCATCAATGACTTTAGCATCACCATTAACTTTATCTACGATAACTCCATCCTTGATATGTATTTCTTTTTTCTCGCCATCAACATCGTTTAGAGGATCGTAAACCAGCCCGTTTTTAATGATTAAGCTCTTCATAATAATTTACCTTAATAACGTCTATGAGTTAAATCGATTTTTCTTTTTGAAACAATAAGAATAAAATCTACTAAGAATTAAGAATTTATTACTTTTATAAAGATTTATTATAAATTTAAAATATAAGGATAAGATCTAATTTTAAAATATTTTTGAATAAAAATGATTAATTAATTTTTTCAAAATCTTCTTGAAAGAGATCTAGTGAAATATTATTTATTTCTGCAGGTTTGAAAAATCTTGTGTAATCAAGATATTCTGCCCAATCTATCTCTTCTTTTTCAGAGATCTGGATTATTGAAATCTTTTCCGCAGTTTCCTCCATCTTTTCACCTCCTTTTACTTTTCCAATAGGTTAAATGAACCATGGAATTCTTTTTTAGATAACATTATCTGGATGTCAAGAGAGAACAAATCCGTGAGAAAGTTAAAACAAAAAAAGAATCAGGTTCGTCTCTCTTGGTTTAGAGTAATAATAATACTACCACTAAACTTAGTGATAACAATACTACTACTTTGTTTAAGAGAGATTTAACGAACATTATAATATTTATCAATTGTACCTATTTAAATATTGCTATAGTACGTAGACCTATGTTGACTCTTTTCACCAAGTTGGAAATCCATTAAAGGTTTGAAAATTTGATTCAATTTTTTCTAAATATTTATTTCTTGTGGATTATTATTCACGTTCAATGGAAAGATCATTGTTAAATATAGCAATTGATCTATCTAATAATGCACACAACAAAACAAATTTTATAGAAGTGAATATTTATGAGTGTTGGTAAAAAATTAAGTATAGTTGCGGGAATTATAGCTCTCATTGCGACATTTCTGTTTTCTTGGTACGCTATTGATGTTGGTGGAGGAAATATATATTATGCCAGTGGCTATGGGATAATCAACAACATACTCAACATGTTTACAAATGCTGAAGCGCTGGGCACAACGCTAGGAATACCAGGTTTTGCTATATACATTATTGCGGTATATTTTATTTTAGTCTTGGTAGCCGGTATTTTTCAAATATTAGGTGTCAAATCCCGAGCAATGGTGCTATTAGGTACGTTATTAGTACTTGGAATCGCGGTATTAATGTTCTTGGGAAGTGCAGATATAGTTGAGACAACGGATTGGATCGTAAACATGATGGGTACAAACGAACCACTAGTTGATGGAATAATTCCATTAAATATACTCGGCTTAAATACATATGATATAGGGATGTACTTGTTATATGCTAGCGGAATTATCGGAATTATTGCTACGATCTATGGTCCAAAAGGTATGTAATTCAATTTTTTTTTTCTCAATTTTTTTTTTAGTAACATAAACAAGCAAATAAAATTATTCTGAGAACAGTAGCTTTATAATAGGAAAAAAACAATTATATTCTAACTCATAATATACAAAAATATAATCTAATTAAAGTGTAGATCAATGGCAACTGGCAAAATATTAGTTTTAATTGGAGCGTTATTAACTCTCGTCTCAACCTTTTTTCTTGCATTCTTTCATGTAGTTGGTGATGTTTACGGATCTGGTATCGGATTTATTTTTAACATCCCTGAAATTATGGCCGATGCAGCTACAATAGCAGCCTTTATTGGAACTGAAGTAATGGTAGTCTATATAGTGACAATTGTTTTCATAGTCTTCTTGCTATCTGGAGTTTTACAATTAATAGGCTTAATTAACCGTGTTATTGCATTAATAGGAGCTATCATCGCACTTGGGATCGGGATATTAATGATGCTTATTATGTGGGATCTTCTTCCAGATATGAATATGTATACAATTTTACTGGTGAATAATGCTATAGTCGATGGAATTTGGCCTTTACATGTTCCCGTAGGATCTTTTGCCTTGGGAACAGTTTCACTGGGTACTTACATTTTGGTAGCTGGTGGTGCTCTTAGTTTCATTGGAGGAATAATAGGTGTAAAAGACTAAAAATAATATTTCCTCTCTTTTTTTTTATTAAAGTCAATGTTTTTGGTAAATTTTCACCAGTTTTTTGTTATATTTAAAAAAATTTATGCTCAAAAAAAAAATCAAATCTCTTTTAAATATTAATTAAGTCTTAAAAGCTTCTTTTCAAT
>JAEOTL010000140.1 GCA_016839845.1 Promethearchaeota archaeon | reverse complement strand
TTCTCTTCCCCCATTTTCCTCTATGTTTTGTTCTTTCTGAAAGGGCTCCTAAGACTGGATCATTTATCGCGTTCCAAACTCCCCATAAAATGTATCCTGTCAACATCAATACTGTAGGAATTTTTATGACAGTAAAATAGAAGGTAAAGATTAAAAATTGGAAAATCTGGTAGGTAAATTGATCTGGGAAACTAGATAACCCAAATAAGAACTTTTCTTTTGTCGTAAGAGGTTCCTCAATTGGTTCTTTACTCATTTAATATCCCGCTTTATTTTTTTTTAAAATTGTGAATAAATGTAATTAAACTTTTTTCTATATAAAATTATAGGTACAGTTTCTTTTTTGATAAAATCTATTTTATTAAGAGGAGAGGTTAGATCTACTCCGTTTAAATCCATCTTGTCAAGAAAAAAATATCAGAAGCAGATAATTATATTGCTGTTCAAAGGGCAAAAAATAAAAAATCCAATTTATTTTCTAAGGTGATCGAATTGAAAAATAATTCTAATTTTATGGAAGTTGAAGACCCGGGAGTAGCTCTGGTAACAGGAGCTAGCGCTGGAATTGGGGAGGAATACGCGAAACAACTTGCCAATCAAGGATTTGATCTGATTCTTACTGCTCGGAGGAAAGAAAGGTTGGATTCCTTAGCTGAGAATCTGAGTTCTAAGTACGGTGTTAAAATCGAGATTATCCAAGGGGATCTCTTTGAATCATCAGATGTAGAAAAAATCGCTACTCGCATTAAAACAATCAATACTCTCGATTGTCTTGTTAACAATGCTGGTTTCGGAACCGATGTCAACTTTATAGATGGAAACAGTGATATTAATCTCTTTATAAATATGCTGAACCTTCATTGTAAAGTTCCCATGCAACTTACTCACGCTGCTTTACCGGGCATGATCAAGCGGGATAGGGGTCATATCGCAAACATCTCTTCCGTTGCATCGTTATTATTCCATGGTTACCAAGATCCCATTTATGATTCGACTAAAGCATTTCTCAGTGTGTTTTCAGAGGTAATTCAATTAAGACTTAACGTAATGAAGTCAAATGTAAAGGTAAAAGCAATATGTCCGGGGTGGACGGTAACCGAAATTCACGATAAAATGAAGAACTTTGATAGATCTCCATATGTATGGATGAATGTAGATGAAGTTGTTAAAATTGCACTATATTCGTACAAGAGTGATGATATTATAGTTATCACTGGTGATGTTAATGTGCAAAGAGTTCTTAAATCCCGAAAGGAAGCTAGAAAAACTCCCGGAAGGTACTTTTACTTTTAATTTTATTTAGATTTATTAATATGGTAAAATTTCTTATAATATTAATCAAATTAAAGTTGATGATGTATGGGAGATTTGAATATTGAAGTGGTATATTTTGAAACGGGTGGGCCTCAACACACCCAGAAAGCATTAGAAATCGCGAAAAAGTATGCGGATCAATTCGGGATTAAGGATATTATTATGGCAAGCACTACTGGTACGACGGCTGAGAAATCAATTGAAATTTTTGATCCACAAGCGTATAATTTGGTTGTTGTAACTCATTCATATTACTTCTTAGGGCCACAGAAGAGACAAGAATTCCCTGAAGACAAAATAGCTTCACTTAAGAGTAAAGGAGTCAAATTTTTTATCGGTACTCACGCATTGGCAGGCCCCGAAAGGAGTCTAAGGATCTCATTAAAACAGTGGGGACCAGTGGAAACAATGGCCAAATATTACCGAACCCAATTTAGCCAGGGGACAAAAGTATGCATGGAAATTGCCGCGATGGTAGTTGATGCCGGTTTGATAGAGGATATTGAAATGGATATCATTTGTGTCGGAGGTACTGGACGGGGTGCAGACACCGTATGTCTTATAAAACCCGCTCCTACGAGTTTATTCGATAAATTACGAGTTAAAGCTATTTTAGCAAAACCTTTGTAATTTTTTTCTTTTCATTTTTACTTTATTCCTATTTTTCGTGAACAATCTTCCTAAAGAACAGAAACTTTTAAATATTATTGTATCCCATATTTATATTAAAAATTGAACGATGTCTTGATATGGACAAAGAAATCAACATAAAAGAAATGATTGGGTCAATAGAGGGTATTGCAAAACTAGCGAAATCAATTTCCCATCCTAAAAGACTCCAATTATTAATTCTTTTAGAGGAGGGCGATCGAGACTTCTCAACTCTTATAAATCAAACTAATTTGAAGAAAACCGCCCTTTCTAACCATTTAACGCAATTAATAACAAACCTTCTCGTTCAAAAATCTGGGAGGGGAAATTATCAGATTACCACCGATGGTAGGGAATTATTAAAAGCCACAACGACAGTTTATGAAAAATCAAAGTCAAGAGAAAAGTTCAATAGAGAAAAGCTCAGGAAACAATATTCAAACGTGAGAATGAAAATGATTGAAAAATCAGAAAATTTAATATCTCAAAATCCAAAAATGGAGGGTGCTTGGATTTCTTATATTGGTGCTGTTTTGGGGGTGCTAAAGTCTCTATCAATTAAGAGAAGAAATGATAGGATTAGCATAGGTGGTTATACAGGCTATGCATTTGCTTTACCAAATGTTATGAAAGGTGGTACTTGTCCTTCGGGACCAACTGCTCTCGCTGTCTGGGAAGAAATTGTAAAAGCTACGAATAATCTTGGTTATAAAGTCCATCAGTATTATGATGTTGGAGGGATTTTCGCATCTGATGAAATGCAGGATAAAGATAAAGAGAGGGCAATGAAGTTATTTAGACTT
>JAEOTL010000451.1 GCA_016839845.1 Promethearchaeota archaeon | reverse complement strand
TTTATTCTGTTTTGGATTAAGACATTATTTTGCCCTAGGTTCCTCAAAATCTCCTCTAAAATCTTTATAGAATTTTCCAATATAGTTATTCTTTCTTGCACTTCAGCAATCATAACTTTTTCCCTCAACCCTTTAGTTATTAAATCCTCTATAAATAGTTCGAAAATAAATATCAAAGGACTCAAAGGATTTTGTGGATTGATACATTGGGAACTAGGGTATCATAACTATTCCCATAATATAATTAAGTTATGGAGTTTTTACCCTCTTAACATACAATTGGGGATTAAAGAATGAATGAAAAATTGTGGTCTGATTTAGGGAGAATTATTGTTCAAGCTGGTCAGTTTCCGATGCCTGTTTCCAAAAAATTCATAGAATTATTACAATTTCTTATAACTGAAGAACAAGCTGAATTTTTGCATGTGTTTAAGAAACCTTCTCTTACACTTGAGGAAATTAAACAAAGAACCGATATGGATGAATCATCGATACTGGATATGTTGGAAGTCTTGATGAATAATGGCGTTATTATTGGTACTAAAAGCAAACGAAGCGGTATAAAAGTTTATAGATTACTTCCACCCTTTCCAGGAATATTCGAATACACGTTTTTGAGGGGAGAAACTGACGAAAAACACGTAAAGCTGGCAAAACTGTTTCAAAACATGTTTTCAGAAAGACAAAAGATCAAACCAGAAAATTATGATGCTATTGCAGCAATGTTTAAGAATTTACCTGCCACAGATAGAACTTTACCAGTAGAGGAAGAAGTAAAGGTAGGGACTGAAAAAGTAATACCTTATGAAAAAATCAAGCAGTACGTTGATGAGTACGACGACATCGCTGTAGCTCACTGTTACTGCCGTCATCATAAAGATCTTATTGATGATCCATGCAAATTAGGCGCTTCCAAGAAAAATTGCTTTCTGTTTGATAAGAGTGCAGTATTTGTAATTGAAAAAAAATTCGGAGAACGAGTATCGAAGGAGGAAGCAATGAAAATCTTTCGGGAAGCAGAAGATATTGGACTCGTCCATAAAGTGTTTCATGTTGGCTCCGATATTAATCGAGGAATCGAAGCAATCTGTAATTGTTGTAAATGTTGTTGTGGAATTTTACGTCAGGAACCACACCATACCGTTTCTTCTTATGTAGCAGAAGTGGATACCGATAAATGTGTAGAATGTGCGACATGTATGGATGTTTGTCCCATGGAAACTATTGATTTTGACGATGTAATAATTATCAATGAAGAAAATTGTATTGGGTGCGGAGTTTGTGCTCATAAATGCCCAGAAGATGCGATACACCTGAGGAGAACTGGTCCTCGACATGTAATTGTACCTCCCAAATATATCAGAGCTAATTAAAGCTCTTCTTATTTATTATAGCCCTATTTTCGTTTAAATAAAGGGAAAATCTTTTTATCGCAATTTACTTTAATTCCATTAATTATACATTTTAAATTGAATCTTGATTAAAAGTGATAAAAATGAGCGATAATGATTTAGTCCTCGTAGAGGAAAATGAAGATCAAACGATTACCACCATTAAATTAAATCGTCTAGCCAAAAAGAACGCACTAAATTGGGCTGTTTTGAACAGGTTTGAAGCTATACTTGAAGAAGTAGAGCGATCAAAAACACGGGTCATTATTATTACGGGAGCAGCAGACTTTTTTAGTGCTGGTATCGATTTGAATACTCTTGCGGGCCAAGATAGTTCTAGTGGTCCATCTAATCCAGACTTAAATACCCCACCCCATTTCAGATATAATTTAAATACAAAATTTCACCCTATAGTGATTAAAATGGGAAAAATAGAGAAGCCTATTATTGCTAGAATTGAGGGTTTTTGTTTAGGATTGGGCTTTGAGCTTGCTTTGGCATGTGATTTCCGGTTTTGTCTTGAAGATGCAAGATTTAGTATGCCTGAAGCGAAGGTAGGAATCATCCCAGACGTTAGTGGGACAACTAGGCTGACTCGGTTGGTTGGTATTTCGCATGCCAAAGATATAGCTCTTACTGGGAGGATGTTTGATGGAGTCGAAGCATTTAGAATGGGTGTTGTAAATGGTGTAGCAGAAAATAGGCAAAAATTAGATGCCTTGGTGAAAAAATACGCTGACGAGTTAATTGAAAGCGCTCCTTTAGCTGTAGGGATGGGAAAGAGGTTGATCGATCAAATTTATGGTAAAAATTTAGAATTCGGTTTAGAGATGGAAGGTCTAGTAAACTCCCAACTACTAACCTCAAAAGATTTCATGACCGGTGTAATGGCACGCATTCAGAAGAAAAAGCCAGTATGGCAAGGTAAATAATAACTCCTTTTTTTTTAATTCAAAACTAATCTTCAATCAAGGCAACTCGTTTAATTTTCATTATTTTATGATTAATAACAAAATCAAAAATAAGAATTGAATTATCGATTATATAGAATCTATATTTATATTACAATCGGCTTAAAAGTTATGTATCTATAAATAAACCAAGGGAACACAAATAAAAAAAAATGATCTAAATGATTGAGATTGACGAGAAAGAGCTTAGTAAGTTAAGCATAGATGAGTTAACACATTTGTTTATGGATGTTATAAACGAACAGAACTTAAAGTTAATTGAGGGTATTGAATTTCTTGTTGAGGAAAATTTCGATAGCTTTAAAACCAATTTGGAATCTGTAATTAATACCAATACTGAGGTTAAAATTAAGAAAAGGTTTGAATCGAAAATATTTAAATCTAAATTAATGTTTTCAAAAGCAGATAGATTAAAACTCTTCAATAAAATAAATACAATTAAAAATATTGGGGAATTCATAGCCAACAAGATGCTTCTCTATCGAGCTGTTTTTCCTGATAATGAATTTAAATTACAAATTCAAAGTGTGCTCAAATCATTAAAGTTAATCTCAAATCAGTTGGCAGATGCGGTAAAATTAATAGGATCTGATTTAAGTGAAGCCCATGATATATGCGAAATAGTTAAGGACGAACGAAGGAAAATGAGAAAAGAGGAATGGCGATTGCTCACCAGGCTTTATAATTATGATATGGATTACTTATCGAGGACGTTTATTTATCTAAAAGAATTAATTGAAGACATCATGATGTTAGCCGACCACATTAAAAATTTCTCTGAAGACATCCAGTTCCTTGCTACGAAGTATCTTGTTTTTGATTAAAAAATTATATTTATGATTCGATATGGCTGCTGACATAAATTTAGCTCTAATCATAGTCTTAGTTGTTATGGCTGTAGCGCTCGCATTTAGTATAGGCGCCAACGATGAGACTTTAGCTTCTTTAATAGGTGCTGGTGTCCTCAAATTTAAGGTTGCTTTAATAATAGGTGGTACCGCTATAGGGGCTGGTATGATAATTTTCAGTGGGGGATTTGTCCCAGAAACAGTAGGTAAAAGTCTCTTGGGTGAAGGTTTAGAATCAAAGTATACTAATATTATGCTTTTAACAGTTCTGATAAGTAGTATTTTATGGCTTGTAGTAGGGAGTTTTGCCGGTATTCCTTTAAGTAGTACTCATTCGTTGATAGGGAGTATTGTCGGTGTAGTATTTGTGTATGCTATCTTTCAAGGGGGTGTGGATCTTTCTACAGCCTTTAATTACGATAAGTTAAGGGATGTTGTCCTTAGTTGGTTTATTTCTCCTATCTCTGGTTTATTAATAACCTATCTACTCTTTAAAGTGAGTGTGAAATTATTTCTATCTCGTCTCAGAGGTTTAAACCAGATCGAAAAATCAGAGAAGTCGTTTAAGATTATGTTATTGATAGCAGTAATATTTGCTGAAATCTGGGTTGGAGCTAATTCTGGAGAAGCTTTAGGTATTCTATTAGGTCTCAGAAATAATGGTTCGATAAATAACGGACAATACATTACAGCAGCCATCTTCTGCGCAATTTTTGCCTTTCTTGGTATTTATTTTGCAGCTAGGTATGTTATCAGAAATCTCGCGTCTCACATGATAGATACTCGACCCAGTGAGGGCTTTATTATTCAGCTGAGCTCTGCTGTTATTCTAATGATTGCGACCTTCATGTCGCTTCCAATCAGTCATTCACATGTAATTGTGTTTTGTATTGTTGGGTTAAGCATTGCTCAGAAGAAAGAAGTAGATTATAAGGGATTGGGTAAAATGGGGCTATATTGGGTCCTAACCTTTCCGGTTGCTGCTCTATTAGCAGGATTTTTATATTTTGTGTTAAGTGCTTTTGGCCTTTCATGATAAATGTTATAAAGATAAAATAAATATATAAAATAATTGAAACAATGTGGTGGTAGAAATAGGGTCTTTAATTGAGTTTTGGAAGCGGGAAACCGCCGTAAGTGCTTTAGAAAAATCTGTAAAACATGCTCAAATAGTTCAAGAATGTGTAAAGAAACTAGATGTTGGTTTACAGTTGTTGTTAAATGAAAAAGACATTGAGAAATCACACGAATCTTTTCAAATGGTCGATAATTTAGAACGGGATGCTGATAATCTAAGAAGGGAAATTCAAAGAGATATATCAAGAGGTGAGTTGAATCCCAGTGTTCGACAGAATTTATCCCATTTAATAAAAAGGATGGATGATGTTGCTAATTGCTGTACAGGGGTTGCTCGTAGAATTAATACAATCCCTATGAAATTTTGGGACGAATGCAGTGAAGAGACGATATCACTGATTTTAGAAATGATGAAAACCACGGTGGAATGCGTTCAATATTTAGATAAAATAGTCCTCGATTTACTAGAAGAGAGAAAACACATAAAAAAGTATGCAAGCCAAATAAATCAGCTGGAGCATAAAGTAGATCTGCTCAATATAAAATTAAGAAAAATTCTTCAAGAAACTGATTACACCGTAAATTTCTTTACAACCTTTACCGCAGGTAATGTTTTCGATATTTTGGAAGCAATCTCCGACTCTATTGAAGGTGTTGCTGATTACATTATGGTATTACTAGTATAATCTTCTAGACTAAGGTATTTATAATAATTTCACAGATATCGCCAGAGTATTCAGAAATTCTCCTAATACTTTCCAAAATACTACTAATCCCAATAAATGTTGCGACATCTTCATCATTAGGATTTAACGATATTTCCTCACATTTCAAAATTAATTCTGAAACCCGTTCTATGTTACGATTTGCTTGTTTTATATCTTCATTTCTCCAAGCATCCATTGATCTATCTATCAACTCAATTGAAAATTTACTTACCTCTAAAATTTTTTGAATAATATCTGCATCAATCTTTAATTTCATGAGGTTTATTGCGTTCTTAGCGATAGAAACAGCATGATCAGCAATCCTTTCTAAAAATTTAGAGAGAAAATGAAACTGACTAGCTTGTGCTAATGTCACTCCCATTTTCTGACTTAAAATAATGTCGCTGAATACAATATTAGCCTGACGCCCGATTAACCAGTGAAGTCTATCAACTTCATTATCACGTTTTATTACTTCTTCTGCTAATTCTTTATTTCCTGTTTTCAGTGCTGCCAGTGAATCTTCATACATGCCTTGTCCAAGAATATACATCCGTTTAATTGTTTTTTCGAAAGGCATTTCCTTAGCATTTACTAAATCTTTAATTCTTACGTAGTTATTAGACTCTTCTTCAATCTCAGGTCCAATTGCGATTCGGGTAAAATTAAAAACAGAATCTCTAACATAAGGTTTAAATTTTTTACTTGAGGTAACAGTTATGACGGTATACCCCATGATATAAGCTCCTATTAAAAGTCGAAATAAGAGATGAGGATCCTTAATCTCATCTACATCTATGTGTTTTTCCTTTAAAAATTCCTGAGAATTTGCATAAGGCGTGATAAGGAGTGTCCCATCTGGTTGAGTCAATATTCCTACACTATCTTTTGGCTGGATACGATGTGATTCAATCCAGGATTTGGGGAGACTCACAATCATAGAAGAACCCCCCGTTCGTTGAATCTTTCTTATCTCAATATTATTAACTGTCATTTTAACTATCTATATAGATTTCAAATAATCATATAATGCATAATTTCGATATATATTATAAATATATGATTTATTATAATATTAGTCTATATATTCTATATATATTAATTCTTAACTCAAAGCTGTATTAATAGAATTCTAACGATCCGTAAAAGGTTATATCAAGCTCTGCCCAACCACACTCTTATGAGGTATTTTCCCTATCATCTTTAAGAGAGTTGGAACGATATCAGTTATCTTACAGAATGAAATACTTTTATGTGGAATCTCAGAGGAACCCCCTATTACTAATGGTACATTCATACAGTCTCTAATTCCCCTATCATGATGATAGATATTTTTATTACCGACCTTCCCATTTTTCACATTGAAAACAACAGAACCATCGTTACTTAAGATAATATCACAGCTTCTTGGATTCTTAAAATGCCGTGGAATCATATCAGGGTATAGCGGATAATCAAGGTGGTGCGTAGCCTCTAACCATTCTTGAGTTGTATGAAATTTATTATCCAAGAGTTTGCTTACAGTTTCATTTTTATAATAATTAAATATATCGTGTTCATCATTTTCCAAAACATATTTAGTTTTAAAATTCTTTCCTGTACCTGAATATTCAATCGATCCCTTGATTATTTTTCCAGATCCCTGCATTTTTCGTTTTAAATAAATTATTCCCTTTTCAAAGGTGTTGTTTTCATCCCTGTGATACATTAAATGACATCCCTTGATCTTAAATAATGTTTGAAATAAATTTACCTGAGCAGGACCGAAGTTTTCCATTTCTTTTATTGTTGGATGAGACCAGCTGTGTTTTAAACGATAATTATTATCGCCCTTAAAGTTAAAGAATCCCACTCCGTCATATTTGGCAATATTCATATTTCCTCTTAAATTCCGACGTGGATGATAATGCGTTAATTGATAGTGTGAAAAAAAATCAAGTATCTCACCATATTTCTCCGCTTTATAACTCCCATGATCAGAGGTAATTGCAATTACAGTCTCATCTAAATACCCCATTTGATCCAAAGCTTTGATGAGAACACCAATCACCTTATCAATATGCATAATATTTAACTTGTAAATCGGTGAGTCAAACCCAAAAAAATGTGATAAAATATCAGGAGTCATAAACCATAGCATAGAGACAATAGGTGGTTCAGAATTCTTGAAGTACTTTTTTGGTTTCTTAAAAACGTCAATAAGTTTCTGAACAATTCCCGAATCAGCTCTCACCATGGTTTTTTTTCTATCTCGAGAAACTCCTAATGCAACATAATACATCGCTAACTTAGTTTTTCTCTCTGGGAAGAAATAATCGGCTCCTCTGTTAATAAATTGAGCGATACTTGCTTTATTTCCCTCACCAGCCATTTCAAAAATAGTTTTGCATCGTTTTCCAATATCTGTATTTAATTTGAATATTTGCATGGTTCGCGCAGTGTAATCTCTTAGATAAGGAGGGGATTGGTCACGACCCATCCAATTCATTAATGGTACCCCATGGCAGTCTTCTTGGCGATAATCACCTGTTAGGGTTCCAGTAATCAAGGAGACTTGAGTAGGATACGTAATTGGGGGAAAATCAGTTATACAATTCTTAGAATATATCCCATTCTCCATTAATTTCTTAATATTTGGGAGGAGACCCCTATTTGCAAACTCAAATAGATGATTAGATTGAAGATTATCAATAATAATGAAAATTGCTCTATTTATCTTATTCATAATATTCTAAGACTTGATGTAGGAATTATAATATTTCAACAATTAAAAAAGGTAATCTTATGAAATATTCAACTCATCCAGATAAAACCGAGTATATTTATGGTAATGGTTGATACACGCTTGGATTAGTCTTGGAACAATTAAAGAGGAATATAATTATGAATTGAGTATTAAGTAAGACAGGATTTTAGAAGCCCCTGGTGGGAATTGAACCCACGGCCGGCAGATGTCGTGATTCCCCCCGTTTTTCGGGAGAATTACAAGTCTGCTGCTCTACCACTAAGCCACAGAGGCAAAATAAGGTAATTTTTTTTCTAATATTTAAATTAAAATAATCAATAAATTTTTAATTTTGTGCTTTCAAAACTTAAAGACTATCCAGTTTTAAACAAAAAAAACCAACACAAATAATTAAATGTTAACTTATCTTTTTTGTACATAAATTTTTAAGAGTTTTTTTAAATATGAG
>JAEOTL010000450.1 GCA_016839845.1 Promethearchaeota archaeon | reverse complement strand
TTTTACCCCTATTGAAATTGAACCTCATGTACTATACTATCTTTTTGAACTCCTTTATCCAATATTTATCAGTAATCAACAAAACATTGTTGACGTGGTAATTTCTGACGACGAGAACCAAATAAGAAGTCTATTCCTGTATAAGACTAAGAGGGCGGGGATTCATGAGGAAGTAGAAGAACTTCCTATTGAACTTATAAAATTTAAAAAGAAACATCTCACTAGCGTTGAAACAATTTATGAAAGAATAACAGAAAAGATACTAAAAAAGAAAAATTTACGAGTCTCTTCAATTAGATTGATAAAAGAGAGTGCTATTAAATTTATTGATGAATATCATGCGGGTTTGAGTGAGCTACCTATTGCAATTTTAATTAAAAAAGCCCTTGATGTAATACAAAAAATATTTGAAGAAAATTTATTTTACATATATCCCGAGCCCAAAATTTTGAAATATATAAAAGAATTTGTCGTATTTCTTAACCCAATTAAACTCAAGGAAATTTTCCAATTAATCTACAATCTCCTTCCCGAATTTAACTTATCTTTTATCCTAGGGTCAGATAAACTTATGATAATATTATGTTTGCAGAAAAAAGTTCTATCCTCACAAGCTGAACCTTATTTAGATATTAAAATCATAAGCCCTAATGAGCTAGGGATCAATTTAAGCGAACTACCCAAAACTGAAATGCTAAACACTGTTAGGAACCTAGTAAAATCTGAGAAAGTGTACTATTTAGAGCAAACGGATATGATAAGTTTTTTAACTGAGATATTTCCCTTATCAGTTAACTTAAGGGATGAAAATATTCAACTATTTCTTCAAAAAATCTTATTTATATATAGGAGCTATAATACACGTTGGGACATGTCACCTAAACCGATAGGTTATAATAATCTTTTAAGATTTCTATTAAGAATTCTGGGATTTAATTTGAATCTTAGAAAATTATCACATTGGGCTATTCCCGATTTCTTTTCAAATGTTGTTGGGAAGAATTTTGGACTTAATTTTAAACTTATCCTGATTCTTACTAATACAAGGAAATTTAAGAACTTAAAAATATCTCAAAGTGATTATTTAGAGAAAACTACGCAGTCTATACTCCTAATTGAAGTTGAAAATAAATCAGTAACTAAAATATCTACATTGAAAAAGGAAGAAATAATTATTAATGATGCTTCTAACTCTCTTAAATCGATGTGGCTAAAATCCTCAAAAAAAAACGGATTTATATCATCGATTATTATTTTGGATATATATCTAATAGAATCGTTAGTGCGGAATTATCTTTTTGAACACTTTCGATTCGGATTGTTTTCTAAACTAAAAACATTAAAGATGATAAAAAATAAGAGGTATTTTTCCATGTTTCCTGAATTGCCAATATATAAAATGATACAAACTAGGGGAGCATTTTCCCTTTTAAAGCTTTTATTACCTGTCTTTATTGATAAACATGAATTTTAAGAAAAAATAAGTAATATAAAATGCTTAAGGGGGAGGTATTGATTTAGGCTATAAAGCCCTTAGATACTAATAACTCAGCACTTAAGATACTACCACCCGCAGCACCTCTCACAGTATTATGTGATAACGCTATGAATTTATAATCAAAGATATTATCCTCTCTTAAGCGACCAACTGATACAGCCATACCTTTTTCATTGTCTCTATCTTTTTTGGGTTGTGGTCTTTCATTGTTTTCATTATATACTATAGGTTGTTTAGGAGCAAATGGAAGATCTAACTCTTGTGGAAGAGATCTGAAGGAAGACCATATCTTTATTATTTCTCCTTTAGACGGGATTTTATCTTTGAATTTTAAATTAACACTCGCAGTATGACCATCCGATACGGGGACTCTAGTACATGTAGAACTTATTTTTATTGAATTGTCACTTTCAATACCAGATTCACCGATTTTTCCCAAAATTTTATGGGGTTCTTCCTCTGTTTTTTCTTCTTCCCCACTTATGAATGGAACAACGTTGTCAACAATATCTAAAGATGGAACTCCAGGATAACCTGCTCCTGATACAGCTTGGAGTGTAGTAATAATCAATTTTTCAACTTTATAGTTTGCTTGTTCCAATGCGTATATTGGTGTCAAATAACTTTGGAGGGAACAATTAGGTTTAACAATAATGAACCCATTTGTGAATCCATGATTTTTTTGCTGAATAGGTATAACATTTATATGTTCATGATTAATTTCACCAATGATCATTGGTATATCAGGAGTCCATCGATGAGCTGAATTATTGCTTATCACGGGGATCCCTTTTTTCGCATACTTGATCTCAACATCTCTTATCTGATCTTTGGTCGGCATTGTGATAGCCGAGAAGATAAAACTGATATCCTTTGGTATAGTATCAAAATCTTGAACATCTCTAACTATCATATCTTTTACATTTGATGGAATTTCCATGGGCATGTGCCATTTTTTGTCAACAGCATCTTTATAGGTTTTATTTGCTGAGCGGGGTGAAGCCGCTATATCAACAATTTGAAACCATGGATGATTTTGAAGTAACCTAATATAATTTTGTCCTACAATTCCAGTTGCGCCAAGTATTCCTATTTTATATTTTTTCATGAAAACACCTTAAGTCTAAATATAGTTACTCTATTTTTTGAATGTTCTCTAATTAATTTTGCCATAATTTAAAGATTTATTATCTAAATTTTGATATATTTTTATTTTAGACAATCTTTAATGTATAACGTAACTTTGAACTTAATCATTAATCTAAAGTAATATGAAATATTATTACAATGTGATATTCATCATGTCACCCGGACCTTATGATGCGCTTGAAAAACAAGCTGAAAAATTAGAAAAGCAATCTAAAGAGGAATTTGCTCAAAAAAAATACTCTTCTGCAATTACCTTACTCGAGGAAGCGCAAGAAATATACTCCAAGCTAGGTTATCAAGGAAAAATGGGAATGATTAATAAGCGTATTGCCCAATTAAGGAACCTTGTGAAATTCGAAAAACAAGATACAATTGCGAAAACAAAAAATGATGTAGAATTTCAGAAACGAGTAGACCAAGTTTTACAAGACAAGCAACAGCACCTTGATCAAAAATTGGCGGAACAGAAGGCTCTTCCACCAGAAATGAAGAAAATTCTTGAGAGAATTACGCATTTATTAGAAAAAGCAGAAAAAGAAGAAAAACAAAAAAATTACAAACGAGTAATAGAGAGATACAAATATATACTAGAACTTTATCGTTCAATACCTGGTGATCTTATAAATCTCTCTGCTGAAATTTCTGAAACCGAGAAGAAACTTGCCGATTTAAAGAATCAAACACAATAAGAGTAAGTTCTGCCAAAATTGAAACTATTTATTAGTTGAGAGTCATGAAAAATCCTTTTAATGAATTCTTCCATGTCCCAAATTCAAAGGAATTGTTAGATGTTGCGTTTAAGAGAGCTATGAAGAGTTCTGCTCAGGTTTCAAAGAATGCACCAATCCTCATTAAAGCAAAGAGAAAAGAATCAAAACGTATTAAGGTAGCTATCGAAGAACTCATAAAAAGAGTCCAAAATATAATAAAAATGGTCCCAATAATCAGTGAATTACCTGATTTTTATAGAGAACTCGCTTCTATTCTGGTGGATATTGATGAATTTAAGTTGACTCTGGGAAAAATACACGGAATATTACCCATTTTAAGCAATATTGAAAGACATCATCTTAGGCAATTAAATAAAATAGAGGCTCCCAAAGAGGGAGACACGTTGCGAAGAGCAGCATTTGGGAGGGTTTCTTCAGTCATCAATAAACAAAATAAAAATTTAGAGTATCTAAATAAAGTTAGAGGTGATTTGAGGAGAATCCCTTCAATCGATTATACTATGCCATGTATCGTCGTAGCGGGATATCCAAATGTAGGTAAAAGCAGTATAGTGAAGAATATATCAACTAATAAAAAGATTGAAGTGCGGGAGTATCCTTTTACTACGAAAAAATTGATTATGGGTCATATTGAAATTGAGGGCAAGTTTGAAAACTTTAAGATTCAATGCTTGGATACACCTGGAATACTCGATCGTCCTATGTCAAAACGTAACCGTATTGAATTACAGGCAATTTTAGCCTTAAGGTTTATATCTGATTTGATTGTATTTGTTTTTGATCCCACACCAGCAAGTGGTTATGATATTACTTCCCAAATTGAATTATTCAATGAAATAAAGCAAAATTTCTCCAAAGAAGGAGAAATCGAGATAATACTCATATTTAACAAAATGGATTTAGCTAAAGAAGCTGAAATTTCTTTTCTGAAAGAGCATTTACAATTAGAAGATGGTGATTTCTACTTAACAAATGCACTAACAGGTGAAAATCTTGATAAGTTCATTGATTCTCTCCAAGAGAGATATGCTGATTAAGACAGGACAAATTTAATCCTCTCCTTTTATGTGAAGGAAGAGTTTTTAATTATTTTTTGATATAGAAAAAAAAATTGAAGAAGAAGCATGGAGGTATTTCAATGATTGTTTTGGGTCTGGACATTGGAGGTGCCAATACAAAAGCAGCAGTACTAAAATTTCAGGATGAAAAAATCGAAGAAAGTGTATCGTATATCGAATACTTTCCTTTTTGGGAAAAAACAATACCAGAAAT
>JAEOTL010000139.1 GCA_016839845.1 Promethearchaeota archaeon | reverse complement strand
TAACTTGCTAGCTTCACTTTCATTTTCTACTTCAATTCTAGCATTCTTTGCAAAGGGCATAGGAAAAAAACAATTGAATCCTTTCCCATCAGCCGGTCCCATCGAAAGAGGTAAACTCCAAAAATTCACAGATTTCCCATGTCCTACACCAAAGAAATCACCAATCGGACACTCAACAGAAGGATGTTCCTCACCATCCCACCACATGCGTATCATTATTTTCCTTAAGTAGTGGGGATCTTGTGAGTTAAGTGTCATCCAAATATGTTTAATAATTCCAGATCCTTCAATATTACATATTTCAAGTTTATCCTTAATATCTACTAGAGCCATGTCAGCATTCGCTCCAGTTTTATCATAACTTGAAACTCGCTTTCTCTTAACATCTTTTTTTATTTTGGCTAAATTTGATAATGAATTTGCTCCAATTTCCATTTATATCCCTAATTTGATTTTAGTAACTATCTAAATATCTCTATAATATTAAGGATTTTCATTCTTTGACCTTAAAGTTATCTACTTCGAATTTATTGAAGCTTTTTACTCCCCATTGAGTTGCACATATACCCTTCTATTGCGAGGACCATCGTATTCTGCAAACATTATACCTTGCCAAGTCCCAAGCATTAGTCGTTTTTCATGAATTATAATATCAACAGAATGACCCGTTAATGTGCATTTTATATGGGCATCAGAATTTCCTTCTCCGTGCTTGTAGCTGTAACCTAATGCTTCCCCGCGAGGGATTAATTTTCCCAAAAAATTAGGAATATCCCTTTTAACTGATGGATCAGCATTCTCGTTAATTGTTATTCCCGCGGTTGTGTGAGGTATAAAGATTCGACAAGAACCTTCTGCTATTTTAGATTCCTTTACGATATTATCTATTTCTTGGGTGATATCAATAAGAACTTCTCTATCTGGTGTTTTTACCTTAATTTCTTTAAAAAATATCATGATCTTATATCAATATAATAAACTTTCAATTTAATCATCATCAAATATGCCAGGTCTACCTTTCCCTTGAGTAAAAGATTTGCTTTCTAAAATATGTTCTCCTGTTTCTAGAGTTTTTAAGCCATATTCAAATTCTTGAGACATAGCTTCCTCAATAGACAAACCAAATTGATTATAACTGGATAGGCGATCATTTTTCATGCAAGTTTGGGGAAATTTAGCGATTTCTCTTGCCAAATTTTCAGCTTCTTTTCTTGATTCTCCATGTTCGACAACTCGGTTCGCAAGGCCCCATTTAAAAGCTTCATCAGCACTCACAGGACGTCCTGTAAGTATCATATCTAATGCTCGACTTAACCCTATTAATCTCGGGAGTCTTATAGTCCCGCCATCAATTAAAGGGACACCAAACCTACGACAAAACACTCCGAATACAGCATCTTTTTCAACAACGCGCAAATCACACCATAAAGCGAGTTCAAACCCGCCAGCGACAGAATAACCCGCAACAGCAGCAATCACAGGCTTAGATAATAGCATCTTTGAGGGACCCATTGGTCTGTCTCCTAATTTTTCTATACGATTTCCATGTCCTTCAGATATGGCTTTCAAATTTGCTCCCGCACAAAATGTCCCACCTTTTCCCCACAATACAGCAATAAGTGCCTTTTCATCCTTTTCGAATTCTCTAAATGCATCTGCTAATTGAATTGAGGTTTTAATATCAACAGCATTTTTAACTTCAGGATTGTCAATTATTACAGTAAAAACAGGATAATCTTTCTCAATTAATATTGGCATAAAGATGATAAGAAGATAAGTAATAAAAAAATTTTAAAAAAATCTATTTTTGATTTTTTAAATACATATTCATTTCGACACTAGTACTCGTTCGAATTAAGGCGGCTTTCAAGAATTGAAATCCGATATCGTATGTTGAACCATCTCCCCCAATATGAATAATATAGGGGATTTCTCCATCATATTGCCCTTTTGCTTTACGGATTTTATATGCTGTACTAATAGCTTCTGCAACTGTGGCTCCCGATTCAAAAAGATGGTGCACCCATGGCACCTTCCAGGAGGTTACATTATCTTTTGAGGTTGATACTTCAACGCATGAGGTGTTATTGACATAGATAATATTATTGCCAGTAACCGCAGCTGCAGCTGTTGATAATTGATTCATAACCATGCCTGCTCCACATCCCGGACAAAGCCCGTGACCAGGATGAAGGTGTGTTTGCGGTTCCAAAGATTTCCGATTTACTCGATAAATATCAACTGGTTTCTCAGCACCAAAGGTTTTTATTAGTCCTTTTAACTTTTTATTCCTTTGTTCTGTATAATAAATTATTTCATCAATTTGCTCTTCCATGAATTTGGGTTTAAAAAGGTGTCTAAATTTACCCATCGATCTTAAATATTCAACAAATTTTTCCCTATCAATATCTAATCCTCGATAATAAGAAAAAGTCGGAATACCATCCTTCACCCTTATCGTGTATAATGGCCAATATCCACAATCTGTTGCTAACTTTGCAATTTTTACTGCATCTGCAGCGTCATGTCTCCATCCTCTCATACAATCAGAATACGCTTGTATAAAGGAAGAACCATTTGTTTTTAAAGCCTCAACAACTTTACCCATAAAATCATTCGGATACGCGGGATTCATAGTTGCGAGAAATAAAGAATTCGAACCATAAAATCCGAAAGGAGTTACGAGATCTTGTTTCACACCTACCTTTCCTGGAATTACTTCCCCTGCTGGACCGGTGGTAGTTGAGGCATAGGGGGGAGTGCCACCACTTTCTTGAATTCCAGTGTTCATGAAGGCTTCATTATCGTAATTTAAGAATACAACATTACTTTTGCCTTTTCTGGAAATTAAATCTTCTACCTTAATTATATTTCTTTCAGGTTGCGACATTTTATAAATCAACCCCTACTATTTTATTCTTTGTTTCCCTTACACCCAAGTACATGTAGAGTCTTCCTTTCATATCTGAAACTTTAGCCATCTTCTTCTTGGCGATGTCAAACTCATCTCTCGTAACATCTCGTCCACCTAATCCTACAATAAAACTTCTAAATATAGTTCCAAGGGGATATAATGCTGAAGCAACGGACATTGAGAATGGAGGTAGCATCCCATTTAACGAATCCGATTTCTCTAGGATAATGAGTTTTTCAATATTGTGATCCTCAACAATCTTTCGTAATTGCTCATGAGGAAATGGACGATAAGCTCTGATTTTAATTAAGCCTATATCTCGGTTTTTTGTCATCCAGCTTATTATGTTGCCACACATACTACCCATTGTTAAGAAAGCAGTTTTGGAGGGATTATCTAAATTAAAAGTTTCAATTAAGTCATATTCTCTCCCTGTTGCCTTAGCGAATTGGTCAAAGGAATT
>JAEOTL010000449.1 GCA_016839845.1 Promethearchaeota archaeon | reverse complement strand
GGATATGGAAACTACCCGATCCTCAATGCTATGGCTTATGGATCGATTTTTGATAAACGGATTGCTATTATTGCTGAAGATCTTTCCCAAATTCCTAGGGATGAGTTAAATGGGATTGTTGCCCATGAAATGGCTCATACAAAGGGAAAGCACACATTAATTTTGACTCTACTTACATCAATTGATCTTATCATAAGAATGTTCTTAGGGATTCCTGCTACATATTATGATTACACGTTTGGGACTCCGTCTATTCCCCTAATCTCATTTATAATTATAAATATTTCAATATACGTACTCCTTTTTATATTTGTTAGGATCTTAGAAGGAAGAGCAGATTTAAAAGCCAAACAAGTAGGATATGGAGATGATCTAGCAAAAGCACTTTATAGCTTAGAGAGTTTTTATGCTACAGGAAGAGAAATAGGATTTAACACAATGCTTTTATCTGAGGAAAAAATCTCACAAGATAACCAACTATTAGATTACATGAATACCGCATCATATCTTTATAATTCTATGATTAAACCCTCCAAAATTTCTCTTCTCAGTAATTTTTTAAATTCCCATCCCCCCAGTTATTTTCGGATCTCAGCATTATTAGGTGATAATTTGCAGCCAGCTAAAGAGGCAATATTACCATTTATTCTTCTTAAAAAATCAAAACAGAAAAAATACGCTAAAATATTTGAAGATCCAAGGCAACGATTTAAAGATCTTACAAATAAGAAATTTAAAGAACATTTTAAGATTGATGATATTTCGCAACTCCTAGACTCATTTGAAAGACAAGAAATCTTCAAATATGATCTAGATAAGGATTATATTTTTACAAATAAAATTACAGATGAAATCATATTAGGTCATCTAATTGATATTACTTTCCTTGATGATCTCTGCGCAAGCGATCAATTTAAGATTAAGAATTTGAAAACTCTAGAAATAGAAATCCTGGATTCCTCTCTTTATTCACGACGTTTAATCGATTTAAATGCCGAATATTATCTCCAAAAAAAGACTCCCATCATTTTAAAAGATGTTGTTTTGCATGAGAGTAAAAAGGAAAACAATAGCTATGTGTTTATTGATGATAAGAATCAGGAAATCCACAAACCAATTCTTAAAACTAAGTTGCCAAATTCAGTAGAAACCGTAATAAATCTAGCAAATATGGAGGTTTTCCTTAAGGAAAAAGGGAAGTTAAGGATAATGAAGTGTGAAAATGTTTCCAAAGCTAACACTTTGGCAGAATTTAAAATTACCTTATCAGATGAAAATGAAACATTAAACTATACAGTCAATGAGTTAATTATAAGACCCAGAAGTGTCTATTTAACCACTAGTAAAGATCTTTCTCATAAGGAATCTGAGGAAGAAATTTTATTTTGGTTAGAACGACAGAAAGTTTTGGTACATATTTCTTTAAAAAAACCTGTTAATAATTTTGAAACGGGATATCTACAAAATATTGAAATGGGAATCAATAAGAATAATATAAAAACGAAAAAACAAGGGAAAAAGGATGTAATATCTCTAGAAGTAAAAAATATTTTTGGAAAGGAAATTCATATCCCTTATAAAACTGTTGAATCTTTAAGTTTTGAGTATAATAGCGCAATGGTATATATTAAAGCAGCAACGAGCTTCTCAAGCAGATTAGGATACAAGATTCTAAAGAAATTTAAACCTCAAAAAATCATCATAACCTAATAAAGTTTAATATAAATTGTGATTTTTAAGTTTTTAACGATGTCAAACAAAATTGGTAATATTCTGAATCTTTTACGCATAAGGCAATATTATAAAAATATAATGATTTTTGTTGGGATATTTTTCAGTTTTAGATTATTTGAATCATCTCTTTATTTCGATCTCTTAATAGGTTTTATCCTTCTGTGTTGCGCCTCTTCTATAAATTATATTATTAACGACATTCGAGATGTTGAAAAGGATAAAGTACATCCCGAGAAGCTTAAAAGACGTCCTCTTGCCTCAGGAGCAATTTCAATTACTTTTGGGTTATTTCTTCTTTTAATATTATCTTCAATAATTATTCTTTCTGTAATTTTTCTTATACCCAACATTGGATTTATCTCAATGGTAATCCTAATAATTGCGACGGGTCAAATCTACAATCATCTTCTTAAAAATTATGCATTCATCGACATTCTTATTTTATCTACAGGATATATTTGGAGAGCTCTAGCAGGATGTATGATAATTGATGAATATGTTTCTGCTTGGCTATTTTTAGCTATATTTGAGATAGCTCTTTTTCTCAGTATCGCTAAAAGAAAGGGGGATTTGATATACTTGGGTAATGATACAGCTACTGATCATAAAAAAGTATATGATCAATATTCTCTTAAATTACTCGAACAATTTCATGTTATCATTGCAGGGTCCTTATTTATGACGTATTCATTATATCTCATTGATAAGTTTTCTTTATTAGTAACTTCATCATTTCAGGGGTATTTGGCTATATTTACAATACCAATTTCTTTATATCTCCTCATGAGATACATGTATTTAACCACTTCAAAGCCTAAAATCGCGAGAAACACTGAAAGGGCTTTCTTAGACAGAGGAATGATAATCGCTGGACTCATACTACTAATAATTTTGTTTGTTTCCTTCTATTCTGATAAATTTTCTTGATTCATGCTTCTAATTATTCCCATTTTATTCCCTATTTAAAATCTTTCCGTTTTACTAAGTTAGGGAAGGGATTTAATTGATTAGTTGATTGTTCATGTATCTCACTACACATTTTAGAATGTT
>JAEOTL010000448.1 GCA_016839845.1 Promethearchaeota archaeon | reverse complement strand
CTCCCTATAGCACCTAGTAAAGAGTACACATGGGAAGATGCTCGAGAATTCTCAATTCAAACCTATGAGAAATTCTCTCCAGAGTTCGCAGAATATGTAAAGGATATGTTTGATCGAAAACATATTGATGCAAGTCCTAGAAAAGGTAAAAGAAATGGAGCAAATTGTGCTTCATGGTATAAGGGAAAATCTGCCTTCATCCTTATGACTTATACAGGAAAAATTAATGAAATTTTTACGCTTGTTCATGAACTCGGCCATGCTATACATGACTATTTAGCGATTGCTGAACAGACATACTTTAACATACATCCAGGATATACTGTTGCAGAAACCGCATCAACATTCGGTGAATTACTAATGACAGATCTTTTCCTCGAAACTGCTGAGACAAAAGAAGAAAAAATGGCTATTTTAGCCCAAATATTAGACGATGCGGGGCAAGCAGCATTCCAAGTAAGTGCACGGGTTTGGTTTGAGCAGAGTCTCTATGCAGCACTTGAAAAGGGAGAAAATTTAGATGGTAAAACAATTTCGAAATATTGGTGTGCTGGTAGAGATAAAATCTACGGGGATTCTGTCGAATGGTTTGAGGAGATGGATTGGGAATGGACTATGAAACCTCATTATTTCATCCCAAATTTTAGATTCTATAACTATCCGTACGTTTATGCCCAGCTTTTTGTATATGCCCTTTATCAAACATATAAAAAAGAAGGTAAAGAATTCGTACCCAAATTTAAAAAACTCCTTGCTGCTGGGGGAAGTATTTCTCCTGAAGATTTAGGAAAGATCGTGGGATTAGATATCACTAAGAAGGAGTTTTGGAAATTGGGATTGCAGCAATATGAAGATTTTGTAAACCAGTTAGAGATTTTAATGATTTAGTTGTTATACCCGAAATGGTTACAACTAGTTATCAATTTTTTTTTGAAAGAAATAAGAAAGAAAAGTTTTAATTATTCATAATTACCAGAATAAATCTCGTTCTTCACTAGTTCATAATCAATTGATTCTTGAGATTTTATTCCTAATTTCCATTTATGGCACACTTCTTTTGCTCTTTGAGAAATGTACGCAATGTCTTGACGATCTAACAGATCTAATCGAAATTTCCTAACACCCGCAAGTAGTTGTTTTAAGCCAACACCAAGTTTATCCGCAAAATACGTATAAACTCCAATCGCAGATGGTGGAATTATGTGACCGTTGTGAACTCTACTTAGATTATCGTATTCAACAAAAGCTTCACTAAGTGTTAAACTTTTTGGATCTTTTTCTTTGGGAAATCCTAAGTTTTTCAGCATTGCTGGAGATGCTTCATGCTTGTCGATAACTTCTCCGATGTATTTAGCTTTCATGGCCGCAGTTATAGGAGCTCTCGCCATAGCAATACAATTTATATATGGTGCTCCCATAGCAAGAGCTTTAAAAATTTGCGTCTCAGTTGCAATACCTCCTGCGATTGCTATTGATGGAAGAGACGCATGGGGAGATTTCTGCTTTATCATGTCTAAACAACCAACTACAAGAGCTTCTAAATATGAAGTTGGAATTGAGCCTTCATTCATCATACTTACGGGACTCATTCCTGTACCACCACCAGCTCCGTCGAATGTCATTCCATCGACTTTACCCTCAATTCCTAATCTGAGGATCCATGCGGTTGCTGCTGGTCTATATGCCCCCGTTTTTATGAAAACATTTTTAGCCCCACTTGAGCGAACTTGATCAATTTCTTCCAAAACATCTTCAGTTGAAGAAAGTCCAACTCGACTATGCCGTTCAAAATCGGGGATTAATCCTTGTTTCCATTGCTCAATAATGACAGGATCTGACGGATCAGGAAAAACCAAATAACCTCTTTCTTGGAGTAATTGTGCTCGTTCGAGAGATTCTAATCGCACTTCACCACCGATAGCTTTTGCTCCTTGTCCAAATTTAATTTCAAGGGAATTAACCTCTAATTTTGACATTACATAATCAAATACCCCCAATCGTGTGTCTTCCACATTTTTCTGAACTATAATATCTCCATGTTCACCGTCCCAAAATTCTCGATAGGTCGCGACACGATTCTTCATATCCTGAGTATCGATAACTTGGGGATAAACAGCGTGGTTAGCAAATCTCGCTTCAGGATCCATCCCTACTACATTTTCACCAACTGTGATGCTTACTCCTGCAAGGGCTGAACCTATCGCAAGTCCGTCCCAGTTACGCTTGGCTACGTAGGTGCTCCCAAGTCCTGCGATTACGATGGGGTACTTCTGTTTAATATTCCCCCATTTAGTCTCAATATTGGCATTTGGAAAAATTACCTTATCTTCGTGGGCTTCGATCCCTAGGGCACCCCGACATTCAAATTGAATTTGAAAGTCCCCGTATGACAAGCCAAAATCCTTAGGAGATCCCGCAGTTGAATTCCCAAAAAATTCTCTTCTGGGATACAACACTTCACGGCCCCTAAGAGCGGATTTTGAAACCTCACAAAAAACAGGACAATCGGCAATACAAATCGGGCATAATCCAGACTCACAAGAATCCTCAACCCTCGTTCTGGAACCAATCATACTCATCTGATGGGTATCCATTGAAAATTTTGTCATATATGTTTCACTTTTTTGAATGGGAATTTTTACCCATTGTTTTTAATAATGATTAGATTTTCTTCTTAATAAATTTTCGTCTAAAAAATTAAACAAATTAATAACAAATTAAGAAAAAAAGTTATGACAGTTAATATAAACGAATCAAAACCTTTATTTTTGTTCAGTTCTTTAACAGATCATTGAACAATGCTCAATTCATACCAATAAGTTTTAATATCCAACCATAAATTTATAAACATTGTTCAACGATTAAACCATTTGACTACAATATGTTCCCCTAAACGGCCTTTTTGATATTGGTTTTACTACCTTAAAGTGTTTATTGTTGATCGCATCTAAGGGAATATCAAATTCTTTACAAAAATCAGCTATCAAAGGAGCAATTTCTTTATGCTCCTCTTCTGAAAGATCTGAAACTCTTGCCCCAACACCTAGATTATACTCTAAGTCCTCTTCTGTACGCAAATAAATAGAACCTTTGTGAATACCTGTACCTAATTCTTTACCGCAGACGGAATCCTTACTTTCAACATACGTTCCATCAGATAAAGCCTTTAATCCTAATAGAATGATTTTTCCTCCAGCCATATATTCCCCCAGAAAATCTTTAGCCGTCCCTCCAGCAATAAGGATAGGAAATTTGTTTTCATATTCTTTCATATGAATCCCAACTCGATAGCCGACATCTCCCCTGATGTAAATTTTTCCACCTCTTGCTGACAATCCGATAACATCACCAGCATCTCCATCAATTATCATCGATCCATTATTCATTGTATTACCTGATTGATCTTCACAATTGCCTTCAACTCTGATTTTTGGACCATCCATAAAAATACCTAAATCGTTCCCAGGAACACCCTTGATAATAATTTCAACATCTTCCTGTATAGCAGCCCCAATAAATCTCTGCCCACACACATTGTTAAGAATGATTTTTCTACAATTACCCCTTACTAATTCATGGATCATATCATTTAATTTTCTATAATCCAACGGTTCCCCATTTGGGGCCGTATCTATTTCCATAGTTTCTTCTATTCTATTCTCATAAACATTTTCTTTACTTTCATTTAAAATCAAACTCTACTCACCCGCGTGTTTTACACCTAAAATTTCCGCGATTCGCGGATTCGGACCGATATATCTCAATCGATCTCGATTTGATCGGAGCGATTCGACAGAATCAATACCCATTGCTCCTAACACCTCTTTTAATTCTTCATTCCAAGAATGAAATAAATTTTTAATTCTTCTCTTTGCAATATCAATATCTAATCTTCTTACAAGGTGCTCTTGTTGAGTTGCGATACCCCAAGAGCAAAGCCCTCTGAAGCATTGTTGACAAACACGGCATCCCATAGCAATTAATACTGGCATGCAACACATTGCTACATCTGCACCTAGTGCAATTGCTTTTATTAAATCAGCAGAATAACGAATTGATCCGCCTGCAATTAAAGTTATTTGTTCTCGTAAACTTTCCTGTCGCAATCTTTCATCAACAGCAGCTATGGCTAATTCAATAGGAATACCTGCATGATCTCGTATAATCCTTGGGGCTGCACCTGTCCCTCCTCTAAATCCATCAAGTGTTAGAAAATCAGCACCACCTCTTACAATTCCAACAGCAATTGGGGCTGAATTATGAACTGCCGCGATCTTGACACCTATAGGAACTTTATATCTGGTAGCTTCTTTTAATGCCGCAATAAGTTGAGCTAAATCTTCTATTGAATATATATCATGATGTGGATAAGGAGATAATGCATCAGTGCCTTTAGGAATCATTCGAGTTTCTGATATTAAACTACTTACTTTTTCACCAGGTAAATGGCCCCCATGACCTGGTTTTGCTCCCTGTCCAATTTTGATCTCTATTCCTGCTGCATTATTAAGGTAATTAATATCAACTCCGAATCTCCCAGAGGCAACCTCAGTAATAATATGTGGAGCATATTCATAAAAATCTGGATGTAATCCCCCTTCTCCTGAGCCTGCAACAATATTTAACTCTTTAGCTGCTTGATAGATTGCTTGACATGCATTATAGCTAATCGAGCCTAAAGACATATGTCCAACCATAATTGGCATATCTATTTCAAAGTTAGGGAAGATCTTTGTTTTTAATGAAACCTCAGAAATATCCTCTGTTTCAGTAGTGAAGTCAAGACATTTTGGTTTTCGACCAAAGAAGATTTGAGTCTCAATTGTCTCTCTCAAAGGATCAATACTTGGGTTTGTAACTTGGCAGGCATCAAGAAGGAGGTCATCAAATATTGATCGAATTGGTCTGTCATTTCCAGTTGCCGACAATAAGACACCTCCGTTACCAGACTGAGCCCAAATAATATTGCGTATTTTTCTTGTATAATTACCATGAGGAGGTAAGTAGGAATTATTCTGCTCAATATGTATAGCAGCCCCAGGACACATAACCACACATCTTTGACAAGCTACGCATTTATTATCATCGGCTACAATTTTCTCACCATTAAATGACAAAACATCGTAAGAACAGTGATTAACGCATCTCTTACATTTCTTACAATCTTCTTGATTTACTTTGACTTTGTAGTATGACAAAATTTCATGTGTAACTTCCATCAATTAAGCCTCCAATTTTGATTGTTTAGTTATTGTGAGAGGCATCCCTAAGCCGTCTCTTATTAAACCTTCCCCTAGTTTTGCTATAACGGCAGTACCACTTTTAGGATGCCACACTTCTTTTAAATCGAAGTTCTCATCAATTAACATTAATCTCTTGAATGAGGTTTCCTCACTACTCATATACACGGTATTTTCATCTTCAGAAATCCCTGCGACTAAGGGTCTTAATTTTTTCCTATCAGATAACCCTATTATTGTAGGTATCGGATCGGAATACCCAACTACAATTGAAAAAGGTCCATTTAACATGGCACTCCTGTAAGTTGCTCTGATATATTTAAGCAATTGTTTACTTTTTTCATCCATTCTGTTAATATCCTCAAATAAGGGAGGAGCTAAAGCAATTGTTGCTAGAGACACTGGAATATTTTGTTTACGGCATAGAAGGTCAAATAAATAGGCTATTACTTCCGTATCAGTAAATAATGTACATTTATACCCAAAGGATTCTAAATATCTTTTATTAGTACCATATGAAGTTATTTCCCCATTATGAACAACTGAACAATTTAATAAATTAAATGGATGTGCACCACCCCACCAGCCTGGTGTATTTGTAGGGAACCTAGAATGGGCTAACCACATATATCCTTTATATTCAGATATTTTATAAAAATCAGCTATTTCATATGACCATCCATTGCCTTTAAAAACGCCCATGTTTTTTCCCGATGACATAACAAAGGCATTCTCAATATTGGCGTTGACTTCCATAACTAACTGTACGACAGATTCATCATAATTTCGTGTTTTACTTCTTGAAGGTTCATAAAACACCCTCCAGATTATTGGGGGATTATCAATATTATTAGGAAAATTTGTAGGAACGGGTTCAGAATGGATAATTGTGCCGGTGTTTTCTAAATATTCTAAAGTTTTTCCCTTTGCCATTTTATCATCAAAAAGAAAATGAAAAGCGTAGTAATCTTTGTATTTAGGATAGATACCATAGGCAGCAAACCCTGCTCCTAGTCCGTTTTCTCGCTCTTTTAATATACATAACATATCAGCAATGTTTTTACCTGAGATTTTAGTCCCATCAATGTTAATCAAACCTGAGATTCCACAACCATCAAAAATTCTCTGATTCTTATACTGATCCGGTAATGAAGTGTAATTTTTCCATTTCATTTTCTCTTCACCTTCGATATGGTTATGATTCAGTGCTCGTATTTTCTTTTTCTATAATACTAAATAATTTTTTTAGATCTTCGACATCAGATTTGACGCTTTTCAATCCCACTCTGCTCCGTGCCGCTTTTGATAAAATCCCGACAGTACCTTTGTCATGAAAAGTATTAAATTCATTTCTAATTCCTTCGGGAACAAATCCTTCCTTGGTAGCTAAATTTCTTAAGACAGTGAATATGTCTATTAGCCCAACTTTCATTGGGCAAAGTTCATAACATAAATAACAGTCAACACACATCCAAATTGATGGGTCCGCTAATACTTCTTCAATTTTCCCCTCTAATAGATTACCAACAATTTTATTTGGGCTAAATTCAGTCATTCGAGCAATGATACAATCATTTTCGCAAGCACCACAGGAGAAGCATTTCAGCATGAAATTCAGATCAAAAAATTTTCTTATCTCTTCATTTTTGGCTTGAATAAGGTCAATCTTCTCAAATAATGAATCAACTTGTGTCCGATGATGTTTTTTCATGGTGTCATTGATTTCGATTCCTAATGCCAAACACAATAACTCTGAGTAATATAAAACAGGGATATCAAAATTATAGTCTAGTTTTTTAAGTTCCTTCTGCAAATGATCAAATTGAATGAAACATTGAGGACAACTCACTACGATACAGTCAACATTATTCTCTTTCATGCTTTCAAGTTTAGACCTAACAATTTCTAAAGATAATTCAACATTACCTGCTCTTCCAAGACTACCCCCGCAACATTCCATTTTTAAATCATAAGCAACACTAATCGCACCAAGATCTTGAATTAATGTATCGAATATAGTTGGTTTTATTGGATCATCTAATTGAACTCTATGGCTAGGTCTTAGAAAATGGCACCCATAATGCAATGCAACCCTTAATCCCGTGAGAGGATATATTAAATAATCTTTAATTGCTTCTCTCCGAAATTTAGAAAAATATTCAACCATGTGAAAAATTTCAGAGTTTCCCTGTACTTTAATTCCAATGTTGACGAGATTATCATTGATTTTTTTCCTTAAATGATGATCTGTCCCCACATCTCCTTTAACTTTCTTTAATGTAGTATAACATCCATTACAGGGAGTCATAATCGCTTTGTTTTCTTTTTCAGCAAGAGCAAGATTACGGGCAGCAGTAATAGTATACAACATCTTATCGGTATTTTTTATTCCACTTGGATCGGGACAACACGAAAATTTAGGGTTTTCCGTAAAGGGCAACTCGAGATAATCCATAAGCTTTCTTATTGAAGCTTCAATAAAGGGAAGCCGATATGTAATAACACATCCCGGGAACAAAACGATCTCTTGCTGAATTATATTTAACCTCGTTAATTAAATTAAGTTATTAATTAAAAATATTAAGCAAAAAAGCTAAAGAAATAACTTAATCTTAATAACCTGAATAAGCTACCTTCTTTACTACTACCTTACACTCGACTGTTTCTTGAGGTATAATCATCGTTTTTCTCTTTTTTACTTAATTTTATTTCAAAACTAATTCTAAAAAGACTTTATTCATAGATAAGAAGATTTTTCTTCTCATCTTGAATTCCTACAAATTTATTTATTATATTTTCAGGGTTCTCAAGTATTTCTACATGGTGACCTATTAAACCTGAATTAACTGTTGGCAATTCTGTTGATAATAATTCGGTGCAAGCAATAGATGTATCGCAATTCCAATTACGTATTGGAAATTCCGTTTCAAATACCTTACTAAATTTCTCTAATACGTCTGACTTTAGATTACTTCCAAACGGTAAACTTGGTAATTCTAAAAAATTATCACAACGCCACTTCTTATCATTCCTTAAGCCATTGTCAACAACAATTTTCTCACAATTATGACATACCTTACAATCGTACTTTAATTCTTCTCCACATAATTGACATCTTAACGCCATATTAGTTCATTCTCCTTTTAATTTTTTTATAAAGCCTCGTATAAGCGAGGTCTTTTTTCATAATATACCTTTAATTTTTCCGGCATATTCTTTCTTATTCGTTTAATAACTGTTGTTACTCCATTACGATTTTCTCCATATCCCATCGCCGCAGCCCATTCTGCTGCTGAACATCTTCCTATTTCTCTTAGTTTTTCAAGGCAAATTTCTTCCCATGTTCGATAATACTCTTGAACTGTTATTTTCATAACCTCCTTTTTTAAATCTTTTTTTTAACCTCTTGTTTTTTATTAGTTTTTTTATGGGATTTTTATCCCATAATATATAAATAAAGTATTATGGTTATTTAAAGTTACTTGAACAAAATGTAGAAAATTATTCAGATATTCTAAAAAAGGATCAAGAAAATCGTGTAATATTGAACGAATTAATAGTTAGGATGGATAATGTCGAGCATTGTTCATTTTTATTAATCTCCTATTTAAGATTTACTCCTATAAATTGAACAATTTTTAAAAAATCATTTATTATTCCACAAAATCTCCAGTACATTTTTAAATGAAATGAACTTTTTGTTGACATTTATGTATTTTTCTGAAATATATTCAAGTTATTTCAAGAAGTTTTATACAAATTATGAACAAAATAAGACGAACTAGGCAAAATATTGAAAAACTTTTAGAAATTATTTTTAAAAAAGGTATATAAATTTCGAATTATTAGTTTTAGCATTTTTTAATCAAATTTCGAGCATGTTCAATTCCTATAATAAGCTTAAAATTTATTGGGCCATTTCTCCCACCAATTTCAAACCCATTTGCTACCGTTCTTCGATACCACCTGCAAAACGCCTAACTTTATCAAAACCATTATTTTTTAAAGTTATTCTTTTAATTTATCATCTTTGATAAGTGCGTTAAATGAGTTATCTTCCTTTATGATGTTGAGTACAATATGAGTATTTGTTCGTTGAACATACTGAAATGTGTGAACCTTTTTTATTAATGCATTTAAGTCGCTTCTGCTCTTGAATCGTGCAAGAATTAACGCATCATATTCTCCTGTGATATCATAAACGGCAAATATATGCGGGTCTTTAGAAATATTGTTTTCCACCTCAATCATCTTTCCCTTTTCTATGGACATCTCAATTACAGCAATTATATCATATCCAAGTTTCTCATAATCTATTTGAGCACCATAATTTTTGATTATGCCTTTTTTATCTAAATTTTCTACATGATTTTTAATGGTTACCGGAGAACCAATCTCTAAATCTCTTGCAAGTTGCCGAAGTGAGATTCGACCATCTTCACTTAGTTTTCCAAGGATCTTAAAATCTAATTCATTTAGATTCATTTTTGAAATCACAAGAGTAGATAGCCTAAATTTCAATATAAAATTATACGGTTGTCCATTTCATTTATTGAAATATGACTAAATGTTCATTTCTTGTTACGACAAAAATTGTCAATCTCATCGTTTGGTCATTATTATTTATTATAAGTGAACATTTATAAGTGTTTCTCTCCATAAATGTAAACATTTGTTATGATCAATAGTAATATTTTTATATATACGATCACATTTGTTATTTAAGGATTAAAAAATGGGTTAATCTCCCATAAAATAATCATGAGAAGTGAAAAATAGTATGGAAATTAAATGCCCTATATGTGGAAAAAAATATCATTATGATAGTAAAATTTGCCAAGCTTGTGAGGATTACTCGATATATAGTGGTATTACCAAGAGTCGATATGAACTTGACCATAAGTGGAACTGTTCAGTCTTTATAGGTATTGAGACATTGGCCTTTAAACCAACTCCTATTTATGAGTTGATCAAAGATTTAACACCTGAACCAAATAATTTCATAACAAATAAGGGAAAAGCATATAATTGGAATTCAGAATTTACTAGTAAATATGAACGAGAATTGAAGAGTTCTTCGGGATCACTAACTCTAGGTAATTTTTCCATAATTAAGAGGGATAGAAGTGATGCTTCTCTACTTTACGAGTAAAATATACAGAAAAAAATGAGATAAAGTATTTATGATTGAAAAAGAAAATCCAAAAAGGAAACAGGTTTGTGGTTCAGTAATTGAAACAATAAAAGAAGAAGATATTAAATTCATATATCTCCAATTCACAGACATCCATGGTATCATAAAATCGTTTGAAATTAATTCAAAACGAATTGAAGATATTTTTGAAGTAGGTGAAAATTTTGATGGAAGTTCAATAACTGGTTATGGTGCAATTGAAGAAAGCGATAAAGTTGCCCTTCCTGATCCCAGCACCTTTTATATCCTCCCATGGAGAAAAGAGAAAAAAGTCGCACGGGTAATATGTGACATATATAAACCTGATGGAGAACGTTATGAAGGGGATCCACGCGGTATTTTGCAAAGAGCTGTTAAAAAAGCAGAAGATTTAGGTTATAAATTTCAATGCGCCCCAGAGATGGAATTTTTCATACTAGCACCTGACACTAAACAGGAATTTAAGCCATCAGATCTGAGAGGATATTTCGATTATGATCCTTATGATATTAATGAGATGATTAGATACACAATTGCGGAATATTGCGATGGTATGGGAGTGGATGTTGAGTGCATTCACCACGAGGTAGCCTATGGTCAACATGAAATAGATTTTCGGTATGATAAGGCAGTTGAGACTGCTGATAACACAATCACTATAAAAACAATAGTAAAGACTGTTTCAGCACAAAATAATCTTATTGGCACGTTTATGCCAAAACCCTTCGATGGGATTAATGGATCAGGGATGCATGTGCATCAATCTTTATGGGAAAATAGTAATAATGCATTCTATGATGAAAACGATAAAGATAACATTTCACTTATAATGAAAAAATGGATTGCTGGTCAATTAAAACACGCAAGAGCAATGTGTGCAGTTTTGAGTAGTTGGCCAAATTCTTATAAGAGGTTAGTACCAGGATATGAAGCTCCAGTCTATTTAGCGTGGGGATTTAGAAATAGATCACCCCTTATAAGAGTACCTGATTTTCATGGAAGACCTAATGCAGCAAGATGCGAAATTAGATGCCCAGATCCTTCTGGAAATCCCTACCTTCAATTCAGTGTATTAATTTCTACGGGATTAGAAGGGATTTTATCAGAAGATATTGAAATCCCTGATGCTACAGATAGAAATGTATATCATCTCACTTCAAAAGAAATGGAAAAAGAAGGTATCATTTCTTTACCCGGAAGTCTACATGAAGCATTACGGGAATTTAAAGATTCAGAACTGATGAAGGAAATCTTCGGAGAGACTGCTTTTAAAAATTATTATTATGCCAAACTTGAAGAATATGACGCATACAGGATAGTTGTCTCAGAATGGGAGAGAAATCGTTATATCAGATTATAAACTTCAAATATTTTTTTATTTTTTAAGGTAAAAGTTTTTAAATTTCAACCATCTAATGAAAAATCTCAAAGTGGTACTTGGGCAAATTAATCCCATAGTGGGGGATATTGAATATAATACAGATAAAATTATTTCTATTATAAAAACTAATAAGGATGCAGATCTTATTGTGTTTCCAGAAATGGCTCTGGTGGGATATCCATTAATGGATCACATGCACGACTCGTTAATTAAAAAAAGAAATCTTGAAGCTATTAAAAAGATTAAAAATATTGAAACCGAAGCAACAGTAGTCTTAGGAACGTATACAGAACCAGAAGCATTAGAAGGAAAAATAGAACGGTTTTATAATTCCGCTCTAATAATTGAAAATAAGAAAATTAAAGCTTGTGTGAATAAGCGCCTATTACCTAATTATGATGTATTTGATGAGAGAAGATATTTTTCATTTGACAATGAGTATAATCCCATAGAAATTAAAGGATGCAAAGTGGGAATTTTAATTTGCGAGGATATCTGGGATGAGAATTATGATGTAAAAGTAGCTAGGAATCTAGTATCAAATGGAGCTGAAATCTTAATTGTTATAAATGCTTCCCCGTTTCATATAAATAAGTTTCAGTTAAGAAAGGATTTAGTTAAAAAGAAATCAAAAATTCTTTTTGTGCCGATTATATATGTGAATATGGTTGGAGGACTTGATGAAATCGTATATGATGGACAAAGTTTTATTACAAATAACTTTGGTCAAATAGTTTTTAGAGCAAAAGCTTTTAATGAAGACATTTGCCGTGTTGTTTTAAATGTAAGAGATTTTAAGAAAATTAATGAAGCGGATTATAAAGTAGATTGGAGAGAAGATGTTGTTAACGCTTTAAAACTGAATCTATGTGATTATTATTTCAAAAGTGGAATTTTTAAGAGCGTGGTATTAGGGTTAAGTGGGGGGGTAGATTCTGCTTTTACAGCCTATATTTGTGCACAGGCTCTTGGTTCAGACAAAGTGAATGCAATAATGATGCCCACTCGTTTCACCTCGGAAGAAAGTATAATCCTCGCCCGTAAGTTTTGTGATAATTTAAATATTAAATATATAATTCACCCTATTGATACTTTATTTAGAACATATAAGGAAAATTTAGAAGAAATTCTTGAAAAACAATCCTTTGACATTGCAGATGAAAATCTTCAAGCTCGAATTAGAGCAAATGTATTGATGTATTATTCAAATAAGTTTAATTGGTTGTTAGTGTCGACAGGAAATAAATCCGAAATTGCAGTAGGATATTGTACATTGTACGGAGACACTTGTGGAGGAAAAAATATACCAGGAGATCTTTTAAAAATTCAAATTTATGAGATTTGTAATTGGATAAACCGAGATAATGAGATTATTCCTAAAGGCATAATAGAACGTCCCCCTACAGCAGAATTACGTCAAAATCAGAAAGATAGTGATTCGCTACCACCATACGATGAATTAGATCTAATATTAGAAGAAATTTTTGAAAATGGGATTAGTTTAGAATTTGAAAATTTGAAAAAAAAAGGATTTGATAAAGAAATTGTTAATAAAGTTGTAAATCTTTATCTGAATTCTGAATATAAGAGAAGACAATTAGTGCAAACGATTAAAGTAAGTGAAAGTGCTTTCGGTATAGGAAGAAGATATCCCGTATTGAAAAAAATAACACTCAGATGAGTGGTTCTCTACTTTCATTAATAATATTTATATATTTCCTTATCATTATGCATTATTACCAGAAATGCACAAGATATTCTTTATTTTAATATTAAAGACTACCTAAGGGTGAATGTGATTTGAAGATAAGTAAAGTTCTGCTAAACCTAATATTGACGGTTAGTATAGGTGTTTTGATAATTTATTTTGGTCTATTCATTAGCTTTTTTGTCATGAAATTCTTGCCGGGGGATCCCGTATTAGCTTATCTTGCAGGGATGGGGATTCATTCTCCTACTCCCGCAGAATATCAAATGGGATATCATGCTTTAGGATTTGATCTACCGTTGATTATTCAATTCCTGAAATATTTACTGAACATTCGGTTGGGTGATTTTGGGTATTCTTTTACTATTGCGTCTGGAATGCCTGTTGCTGATCTACTAAGTACCCGAGTTCCTCGAATGATTGAATTTAGCCTAATACCATTATTAATTGGATTGGCAGTAGGAGTCATCTTGGGAAGAATAGCTTCACGAAATAGGAATACATGGAAGGATAAAGTAATTAAACTATTTACTAGTTTTGGGGTTGCGATACCTATATTTTT
>JAEOTL010000138.1 GCA_016839845.1 Promethearchaeota archaeon | reverse complement strand
ATAGAGAGGAGGCTGAGGACCTAGCAAAAAGATTAAATTGTGAATATCTGGAAACATCAGCTAAGACAGGAGATAATGTAGAAGCGGCTTTTGAATCTATCGCCAGAGCTTGTCTTGAGAGTGTAGATGAATTATAATCTGATATTTATTAACAAACTATTAATTTACTTTTATACCTAATTCTAAAAGCTCTTTTATTAGATCATCATTTGTTGTGAATTTTATTCCTTGTATCCCGAATTCTTGAGCAGCCCGTATATTATTTAGACCGTCATCTATGAAAACAATTTGAGTGGGTTTACATTTTGCTTTCTGAATGGCATACTTAAAGATTTTAGGGTTTGGTTTGACCAGATGAATTTCATGTGAAAGGATTAATTCATCAAAATAATTAATAAAGTCCCAGTTCTGTTTTAAGATATAATCCCAATGGCTCGAATTTACATTAGATAATGCGATTAATTTATATTTTCTCATCTCTTTTAGCTTGCGAATTAGACTTATAATCTCAGGGTTGAGACCAGAAATTATACTATTAAATGCCGAATAAAAATCTGTTTGATCTAAGGTACAAGTTTGTAGAAGATCACAAGCGAGGTGATAAAATTCATCATCCGTCATATTTCCTTGATGATATATGTCAGATTGTCTAAAAAATTCTAACATAATTGGAGTTTGAGGTTTATTTAGTGGAGATTGAGCTATGATGCTATTGTAAAAATTAGAAAAATCAAAATCTAAAACTACGCCTCCCAAATCGAAAATAATTGCTTTAATCTGCATAAGATTTTATATATTTTATTTTGAAGGAAAAAACTTATTTTCTAAAAAAGATCCTTTTAGAAAATCTTCTAAATGGGATTGGTAATTTGTGTTTTGGAAAATTTCTTGTATCTTCTTCAAGTAACTCCAGTAATTTTTCTAATTTTACGTCGTTTAACTGTTCAGAGGTCTGTTTTTTTGGTCCAAAGGGTTGATTTACCAATCTCTTTCTGATGGAAATTGTTTGATTTTCCTGTTCTTTTTTGCCGATTATTACAGTATAGGGTATCCAATCTATTTCAGACTGTCTTATTTTCTTACCAACTGTTTCTTCCCGATCATCAAAATCAGCTCTAAAATCCTCCCCATTTATAATATTAAGTACTTTTTCAACATATTCATTTTGATCATCAGAGACTGAAATTAGCCGTACTTGAATTGGGGCTAGCCAAGTTTTGAATCCTGGTACTAAAGTTCCCTTATTACGAATAGCAGATTCAATTAAGCCCCATAAAATCCGTTCTATGGCACCAGTTGGAGAATTATGGAGAATTATAGGGTGTTTTATTTGTCCATCATTATCTTTAAACGCAATATTGTATTTTTCTCTTTGTACACCATCATTATCCATCATATTTTCCAAAGAACTTTCAACATCGATCTGGTTCGTTGCTAAAGTAGCACTTTTCCCTTGAGCAGAAAGTACATTCCTTTCAAATTTTAAGGCGTAGTAATAGTATCTTTCATCCCATAATTCCAGTAAAGCAGGATCTTTCTCAGTCTTGATTAACTCCTTTATCCACTCACTATTTTCTCCATAAAACTCTTTAGTAGCTCTAAATATAACATACGATTTAATCCCTAGATCATTTTCAAGATTTTTTATCAATTGATATTGGTTTTTAAATTCTTCTATCGAAGAGTTTAAATCTTTACAAAGTGTATGAAGGTCTGGCATAGTAAATCCTCTTAATCTTCTCAAACCCGACAACTCTCCTTCTTGTTCACGTCTAAAAGCGTATTGTTCATATTCATAAGCTCTTAGTGGAAGGTATTCTGGTTTCAAATTCATTTGCGAAAATAAGTCAAATAACAAAAAATCACTTGCATACCTGAGGAGAAATCTATCTTTACCAGATTCAACCCAGTAGCTTCGTGCAGGGAATCTGGCAGTTTGAGCAGTCAATTTCTTGTTTTTCACGGTATACATGACAGGGGTATCAACCAAAATTGCACCAAAATCAATTAACCGATCTTCAATGAATTTCTTTATAAGATTTTTCATAATTACTCCTTTTGTGAACCATCGGAAATGACCTGAATCAGTACTCGGATCAAAATCCGCCAATTCAAATTCTTTCATTACTTTTAAGTGAGCTGGTTCTACTGCTTTATCAACGATTCTGGAGCCTAATTCAGATTGTAAAAATGAAGTAAAATTCTCGTCTTTAATCTCATCGGGAGGTACAAGTTTTTGATCCTCATCGAATTTAAGATCAACTTCTTTTCCTTCATTTGTGATTACCTTAAATATTGAATTTTTAATTTGTTCCACTGGTTTTATAGCTAATTTGACATCACGGTACATTTCCGCGAGTTCGTGCCCCAAACAATTAATTTTAAATGATTTATACCAACCAAACGGAGAGAATTTTGCTTCTATCCCTTTATTATTCAAAATTTCTGCAATTTTAGGACAAACTTCCATAGCACTAGCTTCATTACTTAGAAATTTGCTTAAATGAGCCCAAGGATATACTAAAACTTTGTCTACCCGGTACATTTCTCTGCTTTGAATAAGCTCAATGATTTTCCTTGGTTTTCCCTTGATCTTACCAGATTCAATTTTTTTATTAATTTCTCTGATTTCTTCATTTTTTTCCCTAACGGTTTCTGGAAATCTAGTTATTTGCAAAATTGCTGCTTCAATCTCGAATGCACCTTGTTTTGCAATTAAATTTGTGTCATATGTATCTTGATCTTCTACTGAAACATAGCAAACTAAGATAAGACCTTCCATTTTTATAAATTTCTCAGAAAATTCTTGAGGATTACTGGTAGCTTCTTTATTTTTGATAACTTCAACATCTTGTGAATGGATTAGTAGAATTTTCATATCTGATCCTTTTTTTATTAGTTTCTTAGAATTCTTTAATAAATTCTAAATATTTTCCTTGCTTCTGATATATAATTATATTCAAAGTTCAAAATAATTATTACTAAATTTTATCTCAATAATCATGAATCTTAAAAAAGCTTTTTCAGAGATCACTACTTTCTTGGACACACTATATCGCGACAGAGAAACTATTTTGCATTTATCTCGTGATATTATTAGAGACTGCAGTATTTGTATTAAGCATATCCATAGACAAGAGTATGAAGACTACAACACAAAACTTAATGTGATAAAAGCAAATCATGGTAATCTAGTTAAGATAATTAATAATCATCCTGGGGTCTTTGACAAACACCTGAAGACTCCAGAACAAGAATATATTGAAGTAATTGCTTTATATTCAATTATTAATAAAGAAAGCATACCATCTCCTTCAGAATTAAATGTTAATCCTTTAAATTATACTTTAGGGCTGGCAGATACTATCGGTGAATTAAGACGGTATGCCTTAGATAACATACGGAAATCTCAAACAGAAGGATTAAACAGACTCTTGGAAGATATGGATGAAATATACACATATCTCTTCTCTATTGATTACCCCTCTGGTATTACTCAAGATTTGCGCCGTAAAGTTGATATAGCAAGAAATATAATTGAAAAAACTAGAGGAGATGTGTCCTTAGCAATACAAATGAATGATCTAAAAAGTTGTTTCAAAAATGAATAAAATGAAGAAACGTGTATTAATCGCTGGAACTTTTGATCTCATTCATGCAGGTCATATTTTCCTTATAAATGAAGCTGCTAAATTAGGAGATGTTTTTGTCGTAGTGGCCACAGACAAGAATCGAGAAATGTTTTCAGGTGAACGACCTATAATCCCTCAAGAACAAAGATTAGAGGTTATTAAGAGCATCAAAAATGTGAAGGATGCGAGGATTGGGAGGAATGATAATAATACTCTGAAGACGGTACAAGATATCAACCCAGATATAATATTACTTGGTCCAGATCAAAGATATAGTATTGAAATTTTAAAGAAAGAGTTAAAGAAAAGAGGATTATCTACTATAAAAATTAAAAGACTAGAGTCTTATTACGATAAATATGAGTTGCATAGCTCTAGTTTAATTAAAAAAAAAATTATCGATAGATTTAAGGAAAATAATAAGAACACTATAAATAATGAATAAAGAAGCAGTCTCTCCTGATAATTATGCAAACTGGTTTGCACTTTACCATCTCTGTCGAAATATTGGGAGTCAGAAATCAATTCATATCAGTAGCGTTGAGTTTGGAAAACACCTTAATATTTCCCAACAAACAGCATCCCGAAGAATTAGTGATTTAGAAGAACTAGGATGGATTAAAAGACGGATTGTTGGAAAGGAACAAACCATTAAAATTACAAAATCCGGTGCTGATGAAATTCTTGCCATGTATAAGAATTTAAAACAGATACTTGAAGAAATTCTTATCGTGGGGGAAGTAACTCAAGGAATGGGTGAAGGAGGGTATTATGTCAGAATTCCCGGATACTTAGAACAGTTTCAGAAGAAATTGGGATTTAAACCTTATTATGGCACACTAAATCTGCAATTTAGTGATTTAAATAAAGAATTATTAGAAGAAAACTTAAAAAACCGAATTCCGGTTATTATTGAAGGTTTTGAAGATAAAAAATTAGGCCGTACCTATGGAGCTGTGAAGTGTTATGATTGCGTAGTTTCATGTTTGGATAATCAAGACACTAAGATAAAAGCTGCTATCTTAAGAATAAAAAGAACACACCACAAGAAAAACATTGTTGAGATTTTGGCTGAAGAGTATTTAAGAGATATGTTGGGGTTAAAAGACGGGGATCGAATCCGTGTTGAATTTGCAAATAAATGAGGAGAGGATAAGACTACTCCTTCTGTAGAGGATTATTTTTTTTTAAAAGGAAATAGATTCGAACAACCCGAAAAATAAAAGTAGCTATAACTAGACACATGAATATGAATAATAACTCCGAAACAATATTAAAGAAAAAAGCTAAAAACATTGAAATAAAGATAAAAAATAATCTTTCAGAACGGGCCATTAGTCCTACATCAAAATCTCCTTTGAAAAAAACCTCTGCTCTTGCTCTAGAATAACTTATCATTACTGATGTTAGAAAAGATATATAAACAATGATGCTTACATCAATAATTTTCCAGAGAATGAAATCCCAACTAAAAATTAATAAACCCAAAAAAATAATAAATTCCGAAATTCTATCCATCGAAGAGTCAAAAAATCCCCCATATCTAGTTGCTTTATTAGTTAAACGTGCTATCTGACCATCTAATCCATCCCAGATACCTGTTAAAAAGACGGAGATTGAAAAACCTATAAGATTTTGAAAAAAAACTAAAAAACTAAAACTGAGTATTGAAAAACAAAGCATAATAACAGTGGCGACATTCGGGGTTACTCCAAGCTTAACCAAACCTTTTGCTGTTAAATTTATTAGGGGTTTAAATATATATCTTAGTCGAAATTTGGAATTTGACATATTACAGATTGATTCGATAGATAAATTAAAATATATTTGGCATAATAAAATAACATAGTTTTTTTATTTTAGTTATTTTAAATATATAATTAATTTACTTAAACAATAAAGAGATTGGAAACACTTGAAATTACGGTTGATCTTGAAAACGAGAACAAAGAAAAACAAAGAAATAACAGTAAAATTCCCCATATCGCCAAGTAAGCATATAGGATTTATTAATTTTATAAACTTAGCTTTAAACCAGAACCTACCTATTGACTTATCGTTTGAAAAAATTTCTAAATCAGGTGATCGTGAGGAAAGTAAAATTTTTGGACAGTTTAACTTACAAGGGAAAAAAGATTCACAATTCAATGAGTTAGAAGAAGAGGTTCAAGAAGCGGACCGTAAGAGGAAAAAACTCCAACAAAAAAGGAAATAATCTGCAAACCAGGCATATTCTTTCAAGCTGTTTGAGTTAAATATCAATAATATAGAATAAATCTAGTTTTATTACTATGAAACAAAGTGTCACTGTAAAAGTTCCTGGGCGTATTTGTCTGATGGGAGATAAAGTTGACCTATTGGGAAAACCTGTTATAGGAATGGCAATAAACTTAATGATGACGGTTAATTACCAAGAGAGAGAAAATAAATGTATAGAATTCTATAGTCACGATACAAATGAAAGAAGTAAATTTAGATTAGGTGAGCCTGCTCCTCGAAACATAGATTTAGAATACTGGAGTGTGCTTTACGAAAGATTAAAATCCCACATTAAAAAGGGATTTTATATGGATGTGTCTTCCGATATTCCTATTGGTGCTGGATTATCCACATCAGCAGCCTTATCAATAGGGTTTATTAAAGCATTGAATAAGGCTCTTGATTTGCATTTCTCAAAAAAAGAAATTGCTGAGTTAGCATATAAAGGGGAAAATCATGATCTGGGTATTCAGTGCGGAAGATTAGATCAATATACAGAAGCCTTTGGGGGTATTGTGTTTATAAGGACCGATGAAAATCCAAGCGTTGAATATTTAGATATAAAACAACTACCTGTTGTGGTTGGGGATTCATTGGAAGAAAGGAAAGCATCATCAGTTTTAAATAGAGTAAAAAAACAACTCAAGGAGAAAGATTCTACAACATTAAAAGCGTTCAGCATTATCGAAAAATGTGTATGTGAGGGAAAGAAGGCAATTTTGAAAGAAGACTTCCAAAAATTAGGAGAATTAATGGACATTCAACAAGTACAAGAGGGGATTATTAATGCTGATACAGAGAAGATATTAAATTTATGTAGGGCTGCTAAAAATGCAGGAGCATTAGGAGCTAAACAAATGGGTGCTGGAGGAGGAGGATGTATTGTCGCAATAGCCCCTGGAAGGCAAAAAGAAGTTGCTCACGCAATTAATGACGCAGGAGGTCGAGCGTGGATCTTTGATGTGTTCCGTTATTAATTAAATGAGATAAATCCCATTTTTACCAGATTTTTACAAATATTATATACTTTTTTATGTTCACCATTTACTTCTTCAGTTATTTGATTTATGTTTTTTTGTCCATCGATTGTTTCATACACTTGACAAGAAACATCACCTGTTAAATAATGTTTGGGATTGATCTTTTTTGATGTTGTGAATATAGGGATAAAGTTAAAGTAATCTGGCTCTACTTCTTCCGTATTGTTTTCATCTCCCTGCGGTGAAATTGCATCTTTATTGGTTTCAAAGCTTTTAATCCAGTCTAAAACTTGACTATCGTATTCCTTATCCTCTTTCTTCTGTTCCTTTTTAACACATTGCTCCATAACGGTTTCAAATGATTTAAAACTATTTAGTCTTCCATTCCAATGTGTTATTTGATGACTATCAAACTCTTTTAAGAACAAGCTAGAAATTCTTTTAAGAAAATCCTGGACATCTATCAATTCTGAGCTTTTATCATATGATGCGAGAAAAATCAAATCTGGGATGACAGGATCTTTCAAAAATGATAATTTAAGAGAATTATTTGATAGTTTTAATTCGCGAATTGTTCCTAAGTCTTCAAATGAATCAGAAAAGGAATTGAGTGCGGAAAAAAAACCAGAAATCATTAATAGATCATCAACTTCCGATAACACATTTTTCACATTAGAAGACTTAGAGAAACTTTTAGATAATAACGGTAATCCATCTTTTATTATCAGAACGTCGCAAATCATAAATCTCAGTTAAAAACCATGATTATAATTAGAAATATTGAAATTCTATGTTTCAATCAAATATTTCACAGAAGTATTATCAAAAGTATTATAATATTAATTATAATACTTCAGTGATACCGGAATAATATACCCAATCCCAAGAGAAGATGTGCACCAATCTGGTAGAATGAAATAATGGAGTTGATATAATTTGAAAGCTATTATTTTATGTGCTGGTCAAGGAAAGAGACTAAAACCTTATACTAATGAATATCAAAAGGCAATGATTCCTATTCATGGTAAACCTTTATTAGAATATATTATAGAAGGTTTAAGCTCTGTAGGATTCAAGAGTATAATCTTAGTTGTAGGATATAGAAAAGAGCAAATTATCGATTACTTTCAAAATGGAGATCAATGGGGTATTAAAATTGAGTATGTAGTTCAAAAAAAACTGAATGGTACAGGAGGAGCATTGCTCCTTTGCGAGATGTTAATAAAAATTAATCACTTCTTCTTGACATGGGGGGATGTATTGGTTCCTTATGATGTTTATAGAAAAACTGTTGAATTACATGAAAAAGAACGTCAGGATTTTGTTTTAGTAGCAAACTACACTGAGGATCCTTACCAAGGTGCAGCTATACATAGCGTTAATAAATACTGTGAAAGTATTATAGAAAAGCCTAAAATAGGCGAGGTAAAATCAAACTTTAATAATTGCGGGGTATTTATTTTACATAAAATGATATTCAAGGAACTCAAGAATCTAAAACCCTCAAGAAGAGGGGAGATTGAGTTAACTGACGCATTACAAAACGGGATTACAGAAAAAAAGTGGAAAATTCGACTAATGAAAATGAAAAAAGGGGAATTCAGAGCAGATTTTGGTGATAAAGAGATTTACGAGTTATTAATTAAAGATTCAACTTGGCTTAAACAATTAACGAGATCTGATTAAAGATAGCAATAGTTATATATCCCAACCAAAAATTGGTCTATTGAAGTAATATTAAATTACTTCCATTACATTTAATTATATTAACCACTATTATAGAAAAAAAATGGTAATTAATATGAATGATACCAAGTATAAAGACAGATATTACTATAAAGAATCTTACGAGGCAGCTATTGGAACTTTTGCTACAGCGATTGTGTTTTTATTTGTTGCGATTTTATCATTATTTTTTAGAGCATTTAACATCATTTTCATAGGACTTGCTTATTGGGGTTATTGGTTATTCATCCCTGCATTTTTCATCTTTATCGGGGGATTTCAGCAACTTTACAGGAATTATAAATACCAACAAGTTGTAAAAAATGCGGTTACTCAAAGAAATTTTGAGGGAACTCACAAACTCGAACATATGGCTTTAGAAATTGGGATGAAACCAAAAGATATTCTACGTGTTTTAGTAGATTTACGAAATAAAGGAATAGTTCAATACAGTTTTAATGCTGAAACAGGACAAATTATATTAGGTAAAAGTGTTGAGTATATTCCTGCAACTGAATACAATCCTCCGGCAAAAAAATTAAGTGCGCCTCTACCAACTGAGGGTAAGAATTTTTGTGTCTATTGTGGCCATAAGATCGACGTAAGTGGTGTTTTTTGCCCTAATTGTGGATCTAAACTATAAATTATTATTCCTCTCTCCTTTTTTTTTAGATAAGAAAATTTTTTACTTATCGATAATTCATTTAGGTAGAAAATGGGGTAAAAAATATTGGTGTATTTCTATTACGACATATGAGAGTAAAAAACTTGATTTTGATTCAGAGGAAGAAATTAGGAAGAAAAATGTCCCTTTTGAAAGAGATAACATTCCTTTTGATAGATTATTTAACCCTCGTGCTGTAGCAATTATCGGTGTTAGTAAAGGAAGTCGATGGGGAGGTTCTCATTATTTGGAAACATTTAATGAATATGGATATACTGGTCCAGTTTATCCAGTTAATCCTAAATATGAAGGGGAAGAAGTTATGGGACATAAGATTTATGGGTCAATTTCTTCATTACCTGACGATCCACCAATTGATCTTGGGATTGTAGCTGTTCCAGCTAAAGTCACTCCGCAAGTAGTTGAAGAATTAGGAAAAAAGGGAGTTCTTTTTGCCCATATCTTTTCTAGTGGTTTTTCGGAACTCGGGAAAGAAGGAAGAGAACTTGAAAGGCAAATAATAGAAAATGCTAAGAAAAGTAATATTAGGATTCTTGGCCCTAATTGCATGGGGATTTACAATCCTAAAGGAAAATTAGGTTTTACACATAGACTTGCATCAGTAAGTGGAAACGTTGCCTTCGTTAGTCAGTCTGGTGGGAATGCTCACAGACATGCATTTGCAGGAATTTTAAACGGTTATTTCTTTTCGAAAATAGTGTCACTCGGAAATCAAATTGATCTTGATCTGGTAGATTTCTTAAATTACTTCAGATTTGATCCTGACACTAAAGTAATTTCGATGTATATCGAAAACTTAAAGAGAGGTGGAAACGAATTCGTACAAATTTTAAAAGAGACTACAAAAGAAAAACCTGTGATAATTTGGAAAGGGGGAAAATTAGAAGCAGGACATAGTGCTGTAAGAAGTCATACTGGGGGTTTAGCAGGTAATATTAAATTATGGAAAGCTATGGCACATCAAACAGGAGCTATTCTTGTTGATAATTTTAAGGAATTAACTGAAATGATTCAAACCTGTTTACTTTTTAAAATCCCCAAAACACTTGGTGTAGCTATCATTACAGGAGGTGGGGGCCCCGCAGTAGAGTTAACTGATGAGTGTGAAGCTTATGGTTTAAAAGTACCAAGAATAACAGAGGAGGCTCAAAAAAGGATAAATGAATTTATTCCCAGGGTAAATTCGAATCTCTCAAACCCATTAGAATTTGGGGCTAATGGTGGTCATGTAAATATGATTAAAGTTATGAGAATTCTTGATCAAGAACCCCACATATCTTCCATAATGATTACTAATAATCCAGAATGGTATGCCTCAGCGAAATTAAATATGGAAGATGTTGTTAAGAGTTTTGCTAATACCTTATCCCCAGACTCAGATAAAAATCTAATTAGCATATATAATTCATCTAGACCCCAAAAAACGGTTATAGATGTAGTACACGAATTTTATAATAAAACAAGAGAAAATGGAATTATTGTGTTCGATTCTGCCCAAGCTGCTGCTAAGAGTGTTTATCGTTTATGGAGTTATGGAAATTATCTGAAAAAGCGAGGATACATCTCTTCTTCCTAGAAAACTAATCTTTACCATTATTTTACCAATTCTATGATATAAATGATTATCGATAGAAATGTATTGATATAGTAAAATTGTAAAAATATAATATCAGTTAAAATTGTATGCCCTTTCTTTCACTTGTTCAGAATTGTACAATTCTTACCTATTCTTTTTAAATATGTTCTCCCTAGTATTATATAATTACTAAGTTTAACCACTAAATTTGGAGAGGCTCGCTTTATATATACTGGAACAAATTTAATTAAATCAACTTTAATTTTCTCCGAGATGAGGTAAAATTTCGAAGGGATATATTCATAACGATTTCTCTAAAACTGATCTAGAGCATAATGATCCTCTCCCATCCTTATTATCTTCAGAAATAAGTTCTCCTAAGGGAGATGAAAACTTTATTTCTAACCTCGTATCAGAGCTTTTTAAAAATATTAACTCAAAAGAATCGTTTGACTTCATTTCTGATCTAGTTATCTCAGCTTTAAGTATATATAAAAATAAATTCGTAGTAGATACTAATACACCAGATCTAATTAATGTTGAAGCTCTAAACAATTTAATACCAAAATCTCCCAATTCAGAAACAGAATATCTCTCTATTTCTAATGATATTCATTCAATCTTAACAAACTGTCCAGAATTAGATCCTTCTCAGAAACTAGAGTATTGTAATAGTCAAAGATACTTTATGAAAATGTATTTGAAGGAAATGATTGTTAAACTAAATCTACACTAAAAGGTTTCCTAGTTGCCATAAATCAAAAAAAAAGAAAAAAATGAAGATTATCAGTTTATTATTAAGTCTTTAATCCGAGGTACATGAATAAGGCAAAAAATGCCATAACTACTCTCACAATACCGATAATCAGAACTACAGGAATAATCGCATCGAACGCGCCGCTTAGCACAAAGATTATAAAACCAACAGATAAATAGATGAACTTTTTCCTTAGCATTCCAGTAGATTGTTTCGCTTTTATCGCAAATCCAATTCCCAATAAAACCAAAGCAGAAACTAGGAACACCGCTACCAGCAAGAAAGTTGGATGTGTCGTGTTGAAACTAGCATCAATTATCGTTTCACCTGGAATTGCGGCTGTAATGGGCTGGTCAAAAGAATTATTCGTATCAAACCAGAGAAAATATTCAAAGGCTACACCTAAAATAGCATAAATCGCGAAAAGTATCCATTTTTTCTTCGGCATCATGAGCTCTCCCCCTAAGTATATAGCAAACAGTAATGCTGGGGCAACCCATAGATAACTTAATAGCACATAAATAGTGGGGTCGATATTACCTGGGCCAATTAAAATCGAGAAAAAATCAACCGTAGGGCCGAGCCATAAAAATCCAACGAAAATCATTGTAAGACCGGCAATCGTCAGAAGTTTAGCTTTTAATTTTATAGATTTATAAAGTGAAAATAAACCAAATATCACCGAAGATAATACTATTAATGTTGCAGTTCCCCCATCTAAAAAACCTTCCCATTGAACCATTCTAATTTACACCTAACAATATAATGTTTAAATTTCCAATTATATATTTAATAATTTTAACTTTATTTATAATTATATTTTTTAGATTCAAGAAATAAATATTCGAGATTTATAATAATTAGCTATTTATTTCTGTTTCTAACTATACTTTACGATAAAAATATGTATAAATTTTGTGATTTCCTTCATAAAGGGTTAACTTAAATTCCAATCGCAAATCCTCCTCTAAAATCTTAAGTTGATATTTGTGGGATATTATAATAGTATCCTTTCTTGCGGTTTGGAACACATGTCTGAGAAATTTCTGCATCGTTGGTAATGAGTAGATATAGATAAAATCATAATTTTTCAAATTGTATTCATAGAAATCTCCTTGAATTATTTCAATTTTTTTGAATATTCTCTTTGTTAATCTTTTTTGTTTCTTTAAAGCCCTAATGGTACATATGGCTTCTTCTACAAGAATAGGACTTATTTCAATTCCTGTTGATCTTATACTATAATTTTCTGCTGAGAAGATTATCACCTGTCCATTTCCTGCGCCTAAATCTAAAAAACGCTGTTTGGAATATTGCCTCAATCCAAATTCTTTGGAAAGAGTAGTAAAAATCGGTGGTAAGTGGATCAGAGGTGTTTCCAAAAATGGTAGATCCAATTGAGAATTTAAATCCACATATTCTTTAACAGGCATTCTGACACTGTGCTCTATTGAGAACTTGAATTCATATTCATGTATTCATTAAGAACTATTAAATCTTATGCATTAGATTAGGAAGTTTCTTGCATTCGCTTTGACTTCATTTCTTCCATGAATTCATAGGATTGATGTTTAAAGTAGGTATTGTAGAGCCTTGCATAGTAACCGTCTTTGTTCAATAGAGTCTCATGATTACCTTCCTCTACTATCATGCCGTGATCAAGTACAATTATTCTGTCAACATTTCTCACGGTAGTAAGTCTGTGAGCGATAACAATTGTAGTTCTCCCTTCCATAACATGTTCCATTGCCTCCTGTATTTGAATTTCAGTAAAAGGGTCTACTGATGCTGTGGCTTCATCCAATATTAATATCGAAGGATTTTGTAATAAAACCCTTGCAAATACAATCAGTTGTCGTTGTCCCATTGATAAAACTTTACCTCTTTCTAAAATAAAAGTTTTGAGACCATCATCAAGGTTTTCAACCCATTCAGTTCCTCCTGATTGCCTTAAAGCCCAGAGAACATCATCCGTCGTTGCGTTTAAAGCACCATAAGTAATGTTATTTTCAATAGTGTCTGCCCAGAGAAACGGTGTTTGAGGTATGAATCCAATACGCTGGCGAAATTCTCTCAAAGATATGTCACGAATGCTGTGACCGTCTATCTGAACATCCCCGGATTGAAATTCATACAATCTTAGCAATATTTTAGTTAAACTTGACTTTCCTGCCCCAGTATGGCCCACAATAGCCACTGTTTCACCTGGTTGTATAATCAAGTTGAATTTCTTGAACACAGGTTTACCGGGTACATACTCGAATCCTAAATTTTTAAATTCTATTTTACCTTGTATTTCTTCTAATACAAAATCTCCTTGTTTAATATAAGATTGTGAATCTTGGAGCGCGAAGATTCTTTCAGCCGCAGCCAACCCTTCTTGGAATTGTGACCAAAATCCTGCTATTTGAAGTAGGGGTTGAAATAAAATTAATGAACTTTGGAGAAATAAATAAATATCAGCCCCACTCAACACTCCCTGTATGATAAAATTCCCCCCAAAAAATACGAGTATTGCATATAAAACGGCAATTATAAGATCTAAGCTCGGGAACAGTATATTGAGAAATAAGGCTCTACTCATATTGACCCTATAAGATTGATTATTTATAGCTTGAAAAGCTTCAAACTGTGTTTTTTCTTGACGGAAACTTTTAATTATTTGAATACCTGCCATTGATTCCTGTACAAAAGCATTAACCTGAGCTAATGATCGTTGCCCATACATTGATTTCTTTCTTGAAACTTTACGAAAAGAGAGAGTAAAAATAAAAACTAAGGGAACAAGTGCCATAAAAACACCCGTTAAAATGGGACTAATTATAATTAGGGGGATAATAACGATAAATAACGTCAAGAATGCTGTTATCAACTCGGTAAACATCGTAACCGATCCTCCAAATTTTTGACCATCTGAATTTATTCTGCTCACAATTCTTCCCGTAGGATATTTATCAAAGAAGGATAAATCTTGTTCAAGTACTCTCATGTTAGTTTGTCTCCTTAAATTATAACACAATCTATAGACCATTCGATTCCCCTGACGTCTGTTTACATAGTTAAAAATGTATCCTAAAGAATTAAGGATGAAGGCATTCCCTATGAAAATAATAAGGAAATAGGGATTTGACTTCGATTCCAATTGTCTAATAATTGACCTCATTATAAGAGGTGTTAACCCATATGTTATTGATGATAAGGTAAGGAAAATAATTACAATTAGCATAGAACGTCGATGTGGTTTAAATAATTTTACAATTCTTACAAAAAGTTCTCGATCTTTATAAATCCTATCGTAGCCTTCTTCACCTAGCCCAAAGTAACCCATTCTAGACATTCTTAGCACTCTCCTTCTAAAAGTTCATTTAGTGTTTTATCAAATCGTTTAACGAAGATTTTTTGATATTCCGGTGAGTTCTTGAGTAAATATTCATGGGATCCTTGATCGACAATTTCACCATGTTTTAGAACGATTATTAAATCTGCCCATCTAATCTGAGAAAGTCTATGAGTAATGATAAAGGTAGTTCTTCCATGTAAAATCCTAAAGATTGCCTCCTGGATTCTTTCTTCGGTTTCTGAGTCTATTGCTGAACTGGAATCATCTAAGATTAAAATTTTCGGATCAGTAATAAAAGCACGAGCAATTGCAACTCTTTGACGTTCACCCCCGCTTAACTGTACTCCTCTCTCCCCAACTTCGGTATCATACTTTTTTGGTAGATCGTTAATAAATTCATGAGCTTGTGCTTCTTGAGAGACAGCTATAACCTGTTCCATTGACGTGTCTCTTCCAAAAGAAATATTATCAAAAATTGAATCTGAGAAAATAAAAATATCTTGCTCAATGTAGGCAATTTGGTCGCGCAGAGATTGCAATGAATAATTTCTAACATCAATCCCATCAATTAAAATTCGGCCATTTTTCACATCATATAATCGCGATATTAATTTTGTAAGAGTTGTCTTACCAGAGCCTGTTGTTCCAACTATTGCAATGGTTTGTCCCATAGATACTTCAAAATTAATATTCTTTAAAACTCTGTTCTGAGTTCCGGGATAGGAAAAAGTAACATTTTCGAATGTGACATTTCCTTCTATCTTTTTAGAAATCGGATCGTCATTGTTAAAAATTTCTGATTTTGCGTTCATAGTTTCTAAAAGTCTCCCTGCACCTATAATAGCTTCTTGTACCATCATAAAGGCTCTATTTGAAGCATTTACTGGAAATCTTAGGCGCAATAACAATCCTATAAATCCTAATACCTGCCCAACGGTCAAAACACCCGCTCTATTGTAAAAAACACTGATAGTTAGGCCTAAAGTAATGGTTAATGAAAGAAGTAATATTGGTAAATATTTTGCTTGTATATCTCCTGCCTCAATACCTGCATCTCGATAACTCATAGCACTGTCCTTGTATTTTTCAACGTTTTGCTCTTCTTGAGCCATAGATTTTACAATTTCAATCCCATCAAAAGATTCATTCAAAACTGTATTCATTTCCCCAAACGCAATTCTTCTACTTAAAGATGGAGGTGCTAATTTTTTTAAAAATTTTCGAAGATAGGCAATAAAAATAACACCAAAGACAATCGGGATAATTACCAATTCTAAGGGATATCCTACAATGATTAGGTACATCGGGACAATAAGGTTAACTGCAGCATCAAAAAGCATCCCTATTGCTGGAGATATTAAAAAATTTAGAAATCTGACATCATTCGTTGCTCTTGCCATGATGTCTCCAATACGCTGATTATCGTGAAAAGACTGACTCTTTCCAAGCAAATTCAGATAAAATTCTCGACGGGTGTCCCTTTCTATTTTTTGAGCCACTATTTCACGAAAAGTTCTTGAGAGTAATCCTGAAATTGGAGCTCCTAATCCAACTAGTAACACTATAATTGCATAATTAATTATTAAATCAGAATGTCCGATAGAAAATACGTCAACAGCTTTTCCAATAATTACAAAAAGAATCGACCCAAAATATGACGCCAATATAACAAGAGTAAAGAATAAGGCAAGAATGTATTTATTCGATTTGTATAAAATATGCTTCATTACCCAAAATCTTACTCCCTTCTGTCGAGCCTTGAAAAAATCATCTACTCCGAGACTAAATTCTGAGTTGTTCTGAATTTTTTGTTCTTCTAATACCTCAGCCTTCAAACAGGTCTGTCCTCTTATTAAGAATTATTTTAGATATTTTAAAACTTAAAAGGATAGAAGAAATTAAGGTTTTACGAAATAAAAAAATCCAAAAGATTTAACATAAAATGTAACTCTAAACTACTTAAGATTTTGATCTAATATTTAGGTGGTTTTTATGGTTGTTGTATTAATAACAGGAGGCACAGGGTTTATAGGTATACATTTAGTTAAGCGGTTAAGTGGTTTGGGCCATAATATAAGACTTTTAATTAGAGAAAGTAGTGATATAAGCCCATTTCAACAATTAAATAATATTGATTATGTTCATGGAGATGTTCGAGACATAGAAAGTCTTACTGTCGCAACAGAGAATGTTGATGTAATATATCACCTTGCTGCTTATACCTCAACGTGGGCTAAAGATGTGTCAGTCTATAACGACATCAATGTAAAAGGCACAGAAAACATCGCTAATATAGCCTTAGAAAATAATATCTCTTTATTTTATGTAAGTTCATTTACGGCATTAGGACCAACTTCAATTGAACCTGTTGATGAGACTCACGAAAATGAGAACTTTTGTATGGATTATGAGATATCAAAATTTCAAGCAAGAAAAGTAATTAAGAGCCTTATTCCCAAGGGGCTTAAGGTTATAAATTTTTATCCAGGAATTGTGTATGGCCCCGGAGATTTTAATATCTTTGGTAAAATGTTATATGATGTTATGAGGGGGAAGGTATTTCCTTTAGGATTATGCCCGGGAAAAGGTGATTCACTTGCTTGTTTTTCCTATATTGAGGATGTTATTGATGGATTAGTAAGTGTATTAGATAGAAAGGACCTAATTGGGGAAGATTTTATTTTAGGTGGAGAAAATATAGAGTTAGGAGAATATCTAAATTCAATCGCAAAAATTTCTCGAGATAAACGAGTTAGACGGATACCAATGAAAATTGCATCAATGTATGCTTGGTTGCTAGAAACTAAGGCAAAAATAACAAAAAAGCCCCCCTCTTTAACTCGTCCTACACTCAATGCTATACGATTTCATCGTGCTTACTCCTCAGATAAAGCGATAAGGCAAATCGGCTATAAAATAACACCATTAAATGAAGGATTAGAAAAGACAATTGAATGGTATAAAAACTATTCCAAAAGTTCTTGAATAACAAAAGAGATGATAACAGATGAATTTAGAAATTATTGATAAATATACTGGTGAGGTATTAGATATTGTTCAATCTGACACCAAGGATTCCATACAAGAGAAGATAAATAAGACGGCTCAGTGGGAATCTATATTATTGAACACTACAATAGAAGAGAGAATCGACACAATAAAAGATATTTCATCAGTTTTAGTTAAAGATAAGAAAAAGATCAAAGATCTTATCGTCGCTGAAGGAGGACTTCCCATCAAATACTCTGAATGGGAATTTTCTATGATTGAAAAGGGTTATAGTTATGTAGATTGGTTTATTGATCTAGTTAAGGATAAAGATCAACGGGACCTTGAAAGTGGTAAGCTTTCTAGAGTTAAATACCAACCTCTTGGCTTGACAATAGGTATATCCCCACGAAACACTCCAATGAGTCTACCAATGTATTTTTGGGGTTCTTCTTTTCTTACAGGCAACCCTGCATTAATAAAACCGTCCACAGCGTGTCCATTGACTATGAAATACTGTATTGAAAGGATATTTAGTAGTGATTTCCCCTTTAATGAAGCGTATGATATTGTAATTAGCCCTGGCGATTTTGCTACCAAAATTTTCATAGAGTCGAACTTAGTGAAAAACATTGTCTGTGTTGCTGCTTCTCACACCGCAAAACAAATTTTAATTGATTATGCAGACTACCTAAAAAAGAATGTTCAAAAATACTTAGGGGTAAATATGATTAACGCACCCTTTAAGAATTTTGTATTTGAGTGTGCGGGGAATGATGCTGGAATAGTAATGCCTGGAGTGAACTTAGAAACTGTGGCTAAATGGAACAGAATCGCATCATATACCAATTCTGGACAGCAATGCTTTTCAATGAAAAGGATAATTGTCCATGAAGACATTTATGAGGAATATATTGAGTTATTGTTAAAAGAGATTGAAACGTTAAAGATGGGAGATCCTAGGGATTATGCAACAGATATAGGACCATTAGGCTCTCGTCGAATATTAATGATGATGGAAGTTATGGTTAATGAAGCTAAAGAACATAAAAACGTTAAAATATTATGTGGTGCCGAAAAAGTTGATACCGGGAAGAGCTACGGTTTATTTTATAAGCCCACTTTAGTGGAAATTCCCAGAGAAAATATACTCGATTTCCAAAAAGCACCCTTCCTTTGGCGAGAGGAAGCTTTTGGGCCCGTAAGAAGCATTACAAAAGCCAAAGATCTCAATGATGCAATATTTCTTGCAAATCATTCAAATTATGGTATGAGAGCAGTTGTTTATACATCACCTAGTAATATCGATAAACTTTCCACAGAACTACAAGCAGGAAGTCTCTATATTAATTCAGAACCGATGCAGGCT
>JAEOTL010000054.1 GCA_016839845.1 Promethearchaeota archaeon | reverse complement strand
CTGATATAGTGTGGGTTGATATTCAATCAAAGGGGACAACTTTTCAAGAGGATGATGTTGTAGAGATAAGTGTAACTGCGGAGTCAGAGGCATTGGGAGGAAAAGAATATGAATTTTCAAATAGCACAAGTAATTTCTTTGTTAAAAAAGCAGAACAAGGTGAAATCAAAATTAACAAGAAAAATAGCAGAGTGATTCAAAAGAATGAGACTTCCACTGATATATTTCTTGAGGTGAAAAATGTTGGAAACACTACAGAACTCTTAGATAGATTTTATCTTAATGATGATACAGTAGAAAATAGAATTAATCCTAACCAAATTGAATATCTTAGCGGTATAACAATATTAAATCCCGGAGATAAAGCTAGCATTCATATATCTGATGTGACTACAAGCTTTTGGCCTGTTAAATATAACAAAGTGGGAGTAGCAACCCCTAATGAAGCACGAGATGAGGTATTATTTACTTCTACAGCGGAAAATTATCAGATCTCTATCTTAAGTGAAGAGAGGATTCTTTCACCTGAAGTTTTAGCCATAATTGACAGTAACTATCGAAAACATATTCCCGTTAACCTTAATAATACTCATGCCTATACATATGAAAATGGAAGTACAATAATCAAACTTGATGTGATTAATACTGGAGCTATAATTTTTGGAATAGATTCTATTTATTTACCGGAACTCCAAGAAGAAGATATTGATTTGGATGATTATTATACATTATATCATAATGGAAGTCTACTTTTAGAACCGAATGTTGAGAATGTTATAATTATTGATGCAACTGACTATGGGGATTTTGATGTCAATGATGAGATTTTAGTTTTGGTTAAAGGAAGTTTTGGATTGAGTGTTACTTCAGATATAGGTTATATTCATACAATAAAAGACGAGCCAGATATTCAAATCATTGAGAGTATCGATGGGACTTCAACATCAAATATTTATGCCAACGAAACAGGGAAATTACTAATTAAAAACACCGGAAATGAATTAATAACAATTGATGAGATCTATATAAATTCCACCCTTGTTAGTGGTGTAACATATTTATACGGTACTCCTTCCTTAGATCTGCAAGATTGTGCAATAGTATCATTCGATATTCCAGGTTTAAAGATTAACCAATCAGATAATATGATAGTAAATGTTACAACCACTTCTACAGCACAAGTTAATAAGACTTTAAAAGCTTATGTAGATCCCGCATTTTACGATTTAAGAATTGATGAAGCAGGTACATCTGCATATGATATTGCAAATATGACTTTATTGTTCACTAATTACGGTCAGCAAAATGTTACTCTTGAATCAGTTTATATTAATAATACTTATATTCAACTACCTAATCTTTATGCTCATTTTGAAAGCACATGGGTTCCATTAACTAGTAGTAATATTGAAGCTTTTGAAATTGGAGTGGGAAATTCAATGGAGTTAACAATTAGAATCGATGATCTTGAATCAATATTAGGATTCCCTATTGGTGTGAATGACGAACTAGTAATACTTGTTCGAGTCGAAGAAGGCGCTGAAATCAACCATGTAGAAATAGTTGTTTAAATATCTAGGTTTGATGAGCGTAACTTAGTTTTTATTTTACTACTTTTTTTCGAAAAAATCAAATCATACTATTCATTAGAATACTTATTGAGTTATCTCTTATATATAAATTCTATTCTATTGATAAAATTAAATAAAAATATTTGTCTCCAATTATGAGCATAAACTTCCATTTACACACTGATTTTAAACCTTCCGGAGATCAACCTTTGGCAATTTCCATGCTTGCTAAGAATATAAGAGAAGGAAAAAGGTTTCAAACATTATTAGGTGCTACCGGTACTGGCAAAACTTTTTCAATTGCCAATATCATCCAAGAGATCCAAAAACCCACATTAGTAATGGCACCTAATAAAACATTATCTGCACAATTATATAATGAGCTTAAGGAATTATTCCCAAACAATGCAATCCATTATTTTGTCTCATATTATGATTATTATCAGCCAGAAGCGTATATGCCGGTTTCTGGGTTATACATAGAAAAAGATTTTAGTGTAAATGAAGAAATAGAGCGATTGAGATTAGCTTCAGCTCATGCTATTAGAACGCGAAAGGATGTTATAATTGTTGCCACAGTTTCATGTATATATGGCGTTGGAGATCCAGAATACTGGGAATCAGTAACTTTATATGTAGAAGCAGGTCAAAAAATAAAAAGATCAGAAATCCTCTCTAGTTTAATTAAAATCAACTATGAAAGAAAGAGCACAGAATTTAAACCTGGTTCAGTCAGAGTGAGAGGAGATATTATAGATGTTTTTCCTGCGTACACAGAAATTGCCATACGGATATCGTTATTTGGAGATGAAGTAGAATCGATACAAGAAATTCACCCCATATCTAATAAAGTATTAAGAGAGCTAGAAAATTACAGAGTTTTTCCTGCTACTCATTTTATGATTCCAGAAGAGAACAAAACTAAAGCATTACAATTAATTGAAGAGGAATTAGAGGAAAGAATTGAACATTTTAAGAAAAAAAAACAATGGGCTGAAGCCCAAAGAATTGAGAGGAGAGTTAAATTCGATTTAGAAATGATGCGAGAAATGGGATGGTGTAAGGGAATCGAAAATTACTCTAGACCGCTTTCGTTAAGAGCCCCTGGAACACCTCCTATGACATTGATAGACTACTTTCCAGAGGATTTCCTTATCGTAGTAGATGAGAGTCATGTCACAATCCCCCAGATTCATGGAATGATAGGGGGAGATCGCTCACGTAAAAAAAACCTTGTTGAATACGGTTGGCGTTTACCTAGTGCATTTGATAATCGTCCTCTTACTTTTGAAGAATGGGAAGATAAAATAAACAATATCATTTTTATGAGTGCTACACCTGGAGATTATGAATTAAAGAAGAGCAAAGGGGTTTCTGCGGAACAAATCATCAGACCTACAGGATTAGTAGACCCGCAAATAGAAGTTCGTCCTGCTAAAAATCAAATTGATGATTTATTAGGGGAGATAAGAAAGGTTGTTGCTAATAATGGTAGAGTCCTGGTTACTACTCTTACAAAAAGGATGTCGGAAGATATAGCGGAATATTACGCTGAACTTAGTGTTAAAATTGCATACTTGCATTCAGAAGTAGACACAGTGGAAAGATTTGAAATTTTAAGGCAATTAAGGGATGGTACACATGATGTCATAGTTGGAATAAATCTTTTGAGAGAAGGATTAGATCTACCAGAAGTTAAATTAGTTGCGATATTGGATGCTGATAAACTTGGATTTTTGCGGGATACTCGGTCTTTAATTCAAACAATTGGAAGAGCATCAAGAAACGTAGAAGGAAGAGCAATTTTATATGCTGATAAAGTCTCGAAAGCAATGAGAGAAGCAATAAATGAAACTAATAGAAGAAGGGATAAACAAATCGCATATAACGAGAAAAATAAGATAACACCTCAATCAATTAAAAAAAACATTTTAAAATCTTTATCGGATGAGAAAGAATATAAGGAAAGAGAAGTCAAAAGACTAAAAAAAAGCGTTAAATCCAAAATAGCACAATTAGAGCAAGAAGGAGATATTGACATAATTCTTCAATACCTTGAATCTAAAATGTCTCAGGCCGCTAAAGAACTTCGATTTGAAGATGCTGCATATTTACGCGATAAGATTAAGGATATTAAAAAAAGCTATAAAATAGCAATGTGAAATTTATTTTTATTATTAATTTAAAAATTTGGAAGTAGAATGAGTCAGAATTCGATTACCGTTAAAGGAGCTAGGTAAAATAATTTCAAAAATATTAATGTCAATTAAACTCTCTTAGTCTTTTAAAGTTGAAAAAGCTATATATAAAAATAATCTATAATATTTATTGAATAATATATTCAAATTAAAAAAAGGAGAAAAAAATGGAAAGTGATGTTTTAATTTATGAAGTTAAAGATCAGATAGCATATATTACATTAAATAACCCAAAGCGAAATCTACTAGACCCTCCTTTATGCAAAGCTTTGGGAGAAGCATGGAAGCATTTTGCGGATGACTCCGAAAGCAGAGTAGCAATTCTCAATGCTAATGGTCCGGATTTTAGTTTTGGTGCAGATCTTAGACACAAGGGCTTACTAAAAGATCTTCGTAAAGCATTTCCCCCGAATGGTACCAAAATTTTGAAACCCATCATCGGAGCTGTACATGGAACTGTTGCGGGAAGCGGATATGGAATTGCGATTCATGGTACAGATATAACCTATGCTACAGAAGATGCTCAGTTTATCTTTGGTGAGGCGTGGGTCGGAATTGTTGGTGGAATTTTGGAATATTCACCTTATATGCCCTTTAAGATAGCTATGGAATTTTATATGGGAGGGCAACCAATGAGTGGTAAACGGGCTTATGAAGTGGGGTTAGTCAACCATGTAACAAAAAATAGACAAGAACTCATGGAAGAAGCTACCAAAATGGCTGAAATACTACGTGACAATGCGCCATTAACACTAAGAGCGATTAAATACGGGCACTACAAGAATATGGAGCCTTCAGCTAGAAAAGCAGCGCGTTTAGCGCAGGAGGAATTTAATGCGTTTATTCAACCTCAATTAGATAGCGAAGACCTGCAAGAAGGTATCGCAGCGCTTAAAGAAAATAGAAAACCAATATTTAAAGGACGCTAACAAGTCGGATAAGTTTATTTTTTTCGGAACAAAAAATAAAAGAGTCATAAAAAAGATCAGTAAGAATTAGCACTGATTTATTATTAAGGTCTCTTCCTTTTTTAAATATGAAACTGTCTTCATTTTAACTTAGGAGAAAAAATTATTAATAAATTTTTTGCGTTTGTTTTAATTCAAAAACTTGAATATTTAAACTTAGAAAAAGTTTAAACTTAACTAAAAAGATCTATGCTTATTCCTTTAGGGTATTCGTCTCTTACTTTAACCATTTTGATTGCGTTATTAGGACAATTCACAGCACAGGTTCCGCATCCTATACACATTTCTTCTCTGACTTTCATCCTTTCATCTGATGAATCTGATTTATTTGGCCAAATATGATAAATTGCTTCATTTGGACATTTTTCTATACATATTTCACATTTTGTACAGAGCTCCATATCAAATTCAGGAGCAAAATTGGTCTGATTTACGCCCTTATAATGATATAATTTTGCTGGAAGAAGTGATCCACAGTGGCAACTACAACAATTGCATATCCACTTTGAGGTATCCTTACTGGTATCCGCAATAGTATTATGAACAAGTCCCGCTTTCTCAGTTTCTCTAATAAATTCAATAGCTTCTTCTTTAGTTAATCTTCTTGCGCCATAAGCGATCTGTCTTTCCGCGGCTTCTCCGGTTAAAAAGCAACCCATTTCAGCGGGTGCTAATTCACAAGGCTCACCCGTATATTCACCAATTATCCGACATTGACAAGGTACGACCGCAAATGATTCATTCTTATCGATCATATCTTTAACTACCTCAAAAGGAAGAACTTGTGTCTCAACATCTAAAGATTCATCGACTTTAATTAATCTCTCCTCAGAGTCATATGGAAGCAAAGGTCGGAATCCTCTTCTGATATTATCAACTTCTTCTAAATCTGGTATCCTGTTCTTAAAAATGTATCGGTAAATCTCCGCAAATTTGTGAAGATTTTCTTGGGAATCCTTACGTCTTATGAAATACATTTCAAATATACCGGGTACAAGAGGTAATAATCTATAATCTGAACCAGTTCTTAAAATAGTACCATTTCGTGCCGATCTTCTTAATAATTCCTCTATTTCTTCTTCTGAAATACCTGTTTTTTCCGCTAATTCTTTTCGTGAGATTTTTATACCAACATTATTAAATTGAGACAGAATTTTAATCTCATCTGCGTCCCAGAAAATTCTCATTAGTTGGTATACTTTTTTGTGTTTAGGAGCAGTTATTCTCCTAAATTGTAATTTTTGTCGTACGATTTCATAATAGTCAACTTCAGTCATAAAATAATTGAGGTTTGAATATATTATAAATTTTTCATTTTACTATGAAACTTGATTTTAAAGATTTCAAAATCTATTCTAATGAAAAAGCATGAGTTTTACACGTAAATTTTTCTTTATTATCTAGTGTTTTTAACAATTTTGAGAAATCTTTTAATTTCTTCTTTTGTCATCATTAGTGGTTCTTCTTCTAGAATCCATGTTATTCCTAATCTTGAATATTAAGCAACCCAGATTTTATTATCACTTAATAAATTCCATTGATCAGGAAGTTTAAGTTCAAACAAGAAAGAAAAAAAAAAAAAATACAATTTTTTATAAATTCTTACTTCTATACATGTTTCTTTTTTCGTATAATTGTGTAAACGATTCCGAGAATAGCCATTAATGCAGCAGGTAAAACAACACTAATTGGAAAACCTGGGATAAATGGTCTCTCAGGCGCTCCTCCTACATACTTAACTAGATTAAACCGGAAGGTACCCCAATACCAACTATAATCCCAGTCTTCATCGACCGCATGCCCCATTAAATCATTCGCCAAATAAATAGCGGGATATTGAAAGTTTTGAATCCAATCAGTTAGTTGATTATATGAATCTTGGACTCCAGTTTCGTTTTGAAACCATATTTTTTTTAGTATATTATCGAACGTTGAATTATAACTAAAGCCCATATTGTAAAATTGATCACCTGGCCAGAGGCTACCTGCAGCTGGACTCTTATAATAGGCTTCAAGGTAACCAAGATTAGCTACTCGGAAATAAGGTAATTTTAATGAAAATCCATCGCATGTCCACCAAGGAAATGTAAAAGTTGCGCTCATTTTATAAAAAGTATCAGGTACATCTTCACTAGCATCTATACCACATCCAATATCTCTAAGGCTTGTCGAGATTATACTATAAGCTTCTAAATGGGCTTGATCCCAACTATACTCCATGTTATAAATAGGATTGGTATCTGCTATATAATTCCATTGTGCTGTCGTATTAGTAATGTTTAGTTGTCTATTAGCACACACTGCTCCCCAAAATGGATCATCTAGAAGGGCTTGGCGTGCTATGGTGAGATCATGAGTAGCAATCGGTATGGAGCCATTGTAATATGGATTAGTTCCGGTAAGAAATCCTCCAGAACGTACTACACGGTCATTCATAGCAGTATGTATGTAGGTATCATAATCAAACGCATAAGAAATCGCCTTTCTAAAAGCACGATTTATTCCACCCATGTTCTTCGCCGTACCATTCGGATTCATTATTCCTGATGCGACGAATGCGCCTACGAGATACGAGGGGTATACGGTAGAAAAATTATAATTTAAAACATAAGCCATATAATACAAACTTGTTTCGTTGATACAATTTAAAATAATATTTTCTCCATAAGCTTCAACGCCCTGAGGTATATATCTTACATTGGGAGCAGCAATTACATCTTGATAATTAATAGGTTCCCAAGAACGGTCATAAGCCCAGTCAATATCTCCAGCAACCATAGCAGTACTTCTAGCTTGATATCCTGCTTCGGTGTGGGCAAACGTAGCTAACGCAACGGTTTTAACCATATGCCAACCATCAGCTTGTTGAGCGCTAGCATTCCACCAGTCATCAAATCTTGTCAATATACCAATATCAGATTCATGACCTCCAAAGACATACGGACCTGTACCTATTAGGTGTCCAGGAAAAAGTGCGGGATTATCTTGTGGAAAATCCAGATGCGTACCATATCCCTTAATAAAAGTATCAGAATAGTCTTCATAAGCTACCATTGAGATCATCTCTAATCCCTGAAGATAATTTAAACCAGTATCCCAATCATTAAAATAGACTTTAACTTTACCTCCTGATTGCAAATCTTCTGTGATTGTCACATTTTTAAAACGGGGAAAGCGGCTTACCATATCTCCAGAAACTCCATGTTCTGCATAACTCGCAGGGATTCCATCAAATTGAGTAACATTCCAGTTGGTGGTTTCAAAGTCTTCATAATCACCTACCTCTAACCAATAAGTATCTCGTACAGTTTTCATATTTGTATCAATCACAGGGGTAATACCACTGATATTTCCTATAATTCTCATAAATCTATCAATGTTCCACTTAAATACAGTTGCATTCCAATCTGAGCCGTCATGGAACTTAACTCCTGGTCGAAGGGTCAGTTCTACTGATTTCATACCATTATAGTTCATAAAACCAGCCATATTCATTTCATCAGGTCTATCTTCAATTGTCCAGCTTGTTGCCAATACTGGAAGTAATTCAGTACGAACATCACCAGACCAAATATGTGCTTGTGCTCGAAATAAGGTTTCAAGACAGGTGTTTATATAATAATCACCAGTACTAGTCACAAAAGTGGGGGAATCCCAGTGGGCTATATCACGTGGTCCACAGGCTCCTACAACAAAAACATCTGAAGCTTGAGCTTTTACGGTTATAGGGAAGAATGGGAGTACTATAGAAGTAAGAAAAAGGGTAAACATTAATCCTTTTGAATACTTTCTCATATTATTAATTCGCCTAATATTTTTTTTGTTAAAGTTTTGATTTCGGTTTTTAATAAAATTAAATTTACTAAGTAAATTTATTTATAGGTTATGATATAAATATATTTAAACATTTCTGAAAAGTATCACTTTTAGTTAATAAATCAATGCAAATTAAACATTATTTAAGGAATGTCATTTCTTATAATATCATATCCAAACGAAGAATTTAAGAGACATTAGAAATTTATAGTTGATGCATACTGAGATGAGAAAAAATGGCTAAACGAAAAACAAATATGATAAAATATATCCTCAAACGGATATTAATGATGATTCCAATGTTGTTTCTTGTTCTAACTTTTGCCTGGATTTTGTCGCATATGATGGCTGTAAGTCCAATTACCAACAAATTAGGTGGATTAGTTGATCCTGACGTAATTCAAGCCGAATTAGAGAGAGTTGGCTTTTATGACCCCTGGTATGTTCAACTTGGTACTTATTATAAAAATTTTTTTACAGGAAATTGGGGTAAATCTTATGTAATTCGAGAAGAGGTCCCTGTTTTCGATTTTATTTTAGAAATATTCCCAAGAACAATAGAATTAATGATGATTCCAATAGTATTAAGTCCTATTATTGCAGTTAAGCTTGGATTATCATCATCAACCCATAAGGACAAATCAAAAGATATTCTCATTAGAGCTCTTGCAATTTTTGGAGCTGGATTTCCCGTATTTTGGATTGCTACTATGCTCCAACTCTTTTTTGGGTATTATTTAGATATACTTACAATAGGAGCTTTAGATTTTCCGGTTATATTCGCTAATCAACCGGGATTATCATATCCTGCACCACCTGGTGCATTTCAGACAGGATTTCGTATTATTGATAGTTTCCTCTATAATGATCAACTATATCTTTGGGATACAATACTACATTTAATTCTTCCAGCTTTATGTGTAACTTTTGTTTCATTGGCCAGTGTTACAAGGCAAACCCGATCAAGTATGTTAGACGTTTTAGATCAAGATTATATTAGAACTGCCCGAGCTAAAGGTGTTATAGAAAAAGATGTTATAAATAAACATGCCCTTCGTAATGCTTTATTACCCACTAGCAATCTTGTTATTGGGGGGACCGCAACGGCATTGTTAGGATCTTTTTTTATTGAAGTAACTTTTACCTATAAAGGTTTTGGATATTATATGGTGACTTCGATATTCTTAGGGGATTATTTAGTTATTAACGGACTCTTAGTTTTTGCTACTATAATCCTTCTTACTGGAACCTTAGTTGCGGATGTCATGTATACTATTATTGATCCTAGAATAACATACAGATAAGAAAAAATTGAGAGGTTATTAAAGATAACAGAACAAGCTTATAATGGGGATATGGCTCAAAAGCAATCTGAGTCACCAACGAAAAAGAAATTTTTTCGATTTTTAAAATTTTATTTAATTCCTGGTTGGAGAGAACCTGAATTCTCTTCTCAAGAATATTACATAGAAAAAATAAAATCCAAAAGGAGAAGGTTTCGACGCCTTCTTAGACCTTTGACAATGTCAGGATTCATAATGCTTATATTCGTTTTGGTAATAGCAGTATATACTCCTTGGTTAACTCATTATCCATTACAGGAACTAGTAATACCCTATATTCCTCCTGGAGCAGATGCTTTTGATCCTCCATCAGCAGACCATCCGTTTGGGACAACAAAGTATGGATATGATATTTTAGCAAGAATTATTTGGGGAGGTAGAACCACAATGTTAATGGCATTAATCCCAGTAACCATCGCTATTGGAGGAGGTCTTATTTTAGGTACGATATCAGCATATTTTGGTGGCACTGTTGATTATCTTATGATGCGTTTTGTAGATTTAATGTATGCATTTCCAAACTTGGTTCTTGTCATCATAATAGTACCTATATTGGGACAAGCGTTATTAACTAGTCTTGTAATTTACGGAATTCTTTTTATACCATATAATATCAGGTTTATGCGATCACTTGTTTTACAAGTAAAGCAACTGGAATTTATTCAAGCAGCAAAAACAGGTGGTGCGAAAAAATTCAAAGTGATGTTTCAACATATTATACCAAATGCAATTTCTCCTATGATCATCGCTTTTTTTGGAGGGGCAGCGGTTGCTGTATTAGGTCTAGCAGGTCTGGCTTTTATAGGATTTGGAGACCCGACTGTTGCTAGTTGGGGAACCGATATTAATTGGGCAAGAGCTTCATTTAGCAATCCCAATGCTTCTGTTTGGCCTGGGTTATTTATAGGAATAACAGCGATAGGATTTATGCTCGTAGGAGATGGACTGCGAGATGCGTTAGATCCACGATTAAGTTTATAAAAAAAGGGGGGATTAAACGTTTTAAATATATTATATCAAGCAACGTATGGATTAAATTATGGAATGGCTTTTATTGAATCAATTATTGCAGCATTAATTTTATTCTTAATTTCGATTACTATTAATAAGTATGTTCCTGAAGAGAAACAGGTCTCAAGGAAGATTCATAGAAAGAGCACAACCGTAATTATCCTCATACTTTTAGTTATAATCTTTGCTATTCGTTCCCTCTTTGAAACTCTAGAGGTTTATTTTTTCTTGTTTTCTATTATCAATAATGATACTTTAATGTTTGCATTAATGTCAACATTGTTTTATTTTTTGTATATTAAATTGGTGTTTAAACAAGAAAGATTTGGATCTATAGGAGAGGAACTTTTGAGTAGTCCATTTCTAAAAATATTTAAATTATTTTTTATATTATGTTGGATAATTTCCGGTATATTCCTCCCAATTTATCTCCTACAAATTAATATGGGAAATCCTGATATTTTCAACCTCGGATTTATATGGGCAACTTTAACTATTGGATTTGATATTATCATCACAATTTTAATAAATAGTACTCGTTCAATTGAGAAACGTATTCCTAAAGAAATTCTTAAATACTCTATGTTTGCTGGTGGACTCATCTCATTCGGAATTTGGTCAATACAACTAATAATCTTTGAATTGTATTTGAATAGAATATTTGGATTAATGCTATTTCCACAAGATATTCGCATACTTTTTGGAGTAGTTAGTGGTATATATGGTTCCATATTTTATGTATCTTTGAAAAAAAGATTTTTACCTACTGCTGAGGAAAAAAGTAAGTTAAAAATTCAAAGAGCACTTGAAATAGTTCAAGAGCAAACTGTACAAGATTTTACTTTAGAAGGGAATCATGCGATCCTTGATGTGAAAGATCTCACTACTTATTTTTATACAGAAGAGGGTACTGTTCGTGCAGTAGAAGGTGTATCTTTTAAAATATATGAGGGCGAAGTTCTTGGACTTGTGGGTGAAACTGGTTGTGGGAAATCTGTAACCGCATTATCTATTCTTCAAGTAATTCGACCTCCAGGAAAAATCGAGCAAGGTAGTGTAATTTTTAGAGGGGAAGATCTATTAATAAAACCTGAATCAGAAATGCTAAAATATCGTGGCAAAGATATTACTATGATTTTTCAAGATCCACTAAATTCTCTTAATCCGGTTTTTAGAATAGGCAAACAAATCTCTGAAGTATTTTTATTGCATATGGAAAATGAAATGCTTGTTGAAGCATCCAAATTTCCCGATAAAACTACTCATGGTATTGCTCGAGAATGGAGTATAGACCTTTTAAGAGAATTAAATATACCCTATCCTCAAGTAATTATTGATCTATACCCACATGAATTAAGTGGTGGTATGCGACAAAGAGTTCAGATTGCTATGGCTCTTGCATGTAGACCTAAATTATTAATTGCTGACGAACCTACTACTGCGCTAGATGTCACAATACAGAACCAAATTCTCAAACTGATGAAAGACCTTGGTAAGAAATTTAATACAACTATATTATTTATTACTCATGATCTAGGAATTATCTCTAAAATGTGTAATCGTGTTGCTGTGATGTATTGTGGTTCTATTGTTGAATATGGAGATATAAAAAAACTATTTACCAAACCTTATCATCCATACACTAGAGGACTTATAGCTTCTGTTCCTGTTATGAGGAAAAGGCAACAAGAACTTGAAGTTATACCTGGAATGGTGCCAAATTTAATTTATCCACCTTCAGGATGTAGATTTCATCCTAGATGTCACTATTGTTTCGAGCCTTGTGATTCAAAAGTTCCAATCCAAAATGAGGTTGAACTTGGATATTTTGTAGCATGTCATCTTTATGATCCAGAATATGAAAGATTAGCTAAAATTTCTATAAGGAAAATAGAAGATATATCAGAATAAATAAAAATTAGAGGTTATTTATAATCATGGTTGATTTGATGGAATTAATCATTATTCCTGTTATTCTATTCATAATAGGATTCTTTATTATGAGAAGGTTTGCACAAGGAAAGAGCTGGGAGAATTCAGTGATAATTACACTTGTAACAAATTTGATTTGGTTAGTTTTCAGTATACTTTTGACAATTATTATTTTCAATTCTTTTGGTGATTCCCTTTTATTTAAAATTTTAATAATAGCAATCCTCATACCAGTTGGCATATTAATACTTTGGGGAATTTATAATAAAAACTTTTTCGAGGCAATTAAAGCCATTGGTCTTATTCAAGGTGCAATGCTTGTAATATCATTTTTTTTAAGCACTATTCCAAGAATTCTTCAAATCTGGCTAATTGAAGGAAATGATGATTTAGATGGGTCTAAATTTACATTTGCTTTTGCATTTCTCTTTCTTTTAGGGTTATCTATTCTTATGGCTTATTGGGGAAGTAAAATACAATTAGTGCAATACAGGATAACTTTTACTCTTGGCAGTATAGCACCTGGAATTTATTATTTAATAATCACATTTATTACTCAGCATGAAAACTTTTTGGATAATGCAGTTATTAATATCTTATTTAGCTTTATAATTGCGATTATTTCTATTATTATTGTAAAAACTATTAGTTACCAAACTATACAGTTCAAAGAACTTATAGATTTAACTGTCCTTGAGAAAGATGAAGCATTACTAAATGTACAAGATCTTAAAGTTCATTATCCACTCTTTAAGGGAACCCTTAAAAGACAAATTGGATCTGTTAAAGCAGTTAATGGTATCTCTTTCAGTATAAAAACCGGTGAAACGCTCGGTTTAGTGGGAGAAAGTGGATGTGGGAAAACAACGGTTGCAAAAGCAATTCTAGGTTTGGTAGAAAAAACGGAAGGTGAGATGGTTTTCAAAAATAAACCAATCCCTCCTGAATATTCCGTTTATTTAAGACATAAAATACAAATGGTTTTCCAAGATCCAGATGCATCCTTAAATCCACGTATGAAAGTAGTTGACATAATAGCAGAACCACTTAGGAATTTACTTGCTATTACTAATAAACTAGAAATCAGAAAACGTGTTTTAAGATTGTTAGACGAAGTTTCCTTAAAACGAGAGCATATGGATCGCTATCCTCATGAATTTTCTGGCGGTCAGAAGCAAAGAATTGTTATAGCAAGAGCATTAGCTTGCAATCCAGAGTTGATAATTTTGGATGAACCTTCCTCTGCTCTTGATGTATCTGTTCAAGCACAAATCCTTAATCTTCTTAAAAAATTGCAAGCAGAATATGGATATGGATATCTATTTATTACTCATAATTTAGCCGTTGTAAACTATATTGCTGATCGCGTAGCTGTCATGTATCTTGGTAAAATTGTCGAAGTCGGAAGTAAAGAACAAGTTTTTTCAAAACCGACTCATCCATACACTCAAGCACTTCTTTCTTCACATTCTGATATTGATCCTTACAATCAAGAAATCAGTTTTGTTATAAAAGGTGAAGTAGCAAGCCCTATAGCTCCTCCACCTGGATGTACTTTTAATCCACGTTGCTCTTCAGATGCACGTACAAAAGAGTGTGAATTTGAACTACCTCATAAGATTAAAATCGAAGAAGGTCATTATATATGGTGCAATAATCCTCCAACATCAATGCAATCAAAAATTCAAGATTCTGAAGAAGGTATATCTACGGACTAACTCATTAATTTATAATGTTTAGGATTTTGATTTTACATTTAATCTTTCATACCTTTTCTTGAGATCATTTATATTCATACTATTTCAAGAATCTTAATTTATTCAAATTTTATTTATAAAACTAAGAATAAATTTACAGAGTAAATTTAAATAATAAAAAATCAATATTTATACTAATATGGTAGTTCAAGAAATGAAGATGACTCCACTGCAAGGGATACCTTCAGAGAGAGTCCGAAAAATTAGGGACAAAATGTTATCCCACCCCTTCGAATATGATATTGAGCGAGCTCGGTGTTATACAAGAATATATAAGCAAATGGAAGATGCTCCGCCCTGTATGAAGAACATCAATGCATTGGAGGAATTCTTACGGTGTCTACCTATTAGGATTGAGGAAGATGAGCTTCTTGTAGGAGTAAAATCTAGCAAGGTACGAGCTGATCCTTTTGAAATAGAACGTGGAATGCGTGCTAGCATTTTTGGGTTTATCTTGAATGATTCAATAGATAAAAAAATAAGAGAGGGGATTGCTAAAAGATTTATCCCTAGAACTTATCTTCCCTTACCAAAGGAAGAAATGGATGAGTTGAAAAATGAAATCATCCCCTTCTGGAAAGATAGAACGGTAGCAGCTCGAAAGCGAGAATATTGGAAAAAAGCAGGTTTAATTGAAACAGGGACAGCATTAAGTCCTAGGGGTATGTCTCGGAGCGGTACTGATTTATTTGCAATTGCTAGCGGTCAAGGACATGTCATTCCAGGGTATAGACGAGTTCTTAAAATGGGATTTAAAGGCATCGAAAAGATGGCGCAAGAAGGCCTTGCGAAACTCAAGGAAACAGACGAAAAATATGATCAACGTAAAGATTTTTATGAATCAGTTGTGTTGGCAGCAAGAGCGGTCTGTGATTATTCCAATCGCTATGCAGATCTAGCAATAGAAATGGTAGAAAATGTTTCAGAGACAAGAAAGGCAGAACTTTTAGATATTGCTGAACGTACAAGACGAGTGCCAGCACTTCCCCCTAGAACCTTCATAGAAGCACTTCAATCAATTTGGATGACCAATGTTGTTATGGAAATGAGCTATGGTGAAGGAAATATATTTTCTCAAGGACGGGTTGATCAATATCTTTATCCATATTATTCTGCTGATTTAGCAGAAGGTCGTATAACATATAATGAAGCTTTAGAACTCGTTGAGGAATATTTAGTTAAACTTGCTTCTGTCGTTATCGCAGGACAGAATAATGTAACTATCGGCGGACTGGATAAAGATGGGAATGATGCTACTAATGATGTTTCATATATGTTTCTCGAGGCTGTTGCAAATGTGAAAAGCTTATTGAATACAATATCGATACGGATTTCTTCCAAGACAGCTCATGATTTTTTGAAAAGAACTATTGAAGCTTTCAAGTATACAGCCGGAATGGGTATTCATAATGATGAGGTTCTGGTCCCACAGCTTCATAATACTGGATATTCATTAGAGGATGCTAGAGATTATTCACTTGTAGGATGTGTAGAACCTCATGGTACTGGTAATGATTTCTCTTATACTGCAGGGAACATTGTTCAGATTTCAACCCTTCTTAACATGGCATTAAATGAAGGACGTACTATTTATTCAGGAAATAAAACTGTTGGGGCGAAAACACCCCCAGCTAAGACTTTTAAATCTTTTGAAGATGTAAAGAAAGCTTATGTAGACCAGCTTAAATTTGCGATAGATCTCACGGTACAAAAGGCTGAGTTAAAGGATAAAGTATTTGCTGAATATCTTCCTTCCCCCTTGCTTTCATCTACAATAGAGGGATGTCTCGAAAGCGGAATGGACGCAACTCGAAACGGAGCTAAATACAACAATAACCCTATGGGCTCACAAGGATTAGCGACAGTTACTGATTCCTTAGCAGCAATTCGCTGGGCAGTATTTGAAGAGAAATTAGTGACAATGGAAGAATTAGTTAGCCATATGAATAATAATTTCAAAGGAGCTGAAGAACTTCGAGAAAAATTACGAAATAAAGCTCCTAAATATGGAAATGGTGATGAGCGAACAGACGAACTTGCGAAATGGGTTGCTTCTATACTATGCAATATTACAAGAAAATATAAAGCGAGAGGTGGTGATGGTATATATCACAATTGCATTGTATCTGCTGCTGGATCTCAGATTAGGGAGGGAAGAGCATTAGGGGCAACTGCGGATGGAAGATTAGCCCGTGAATCTGTTGCAAACGGCATTTCTCCTGGAAACGGTATGGAAAAGAATGGACTTACCATGGCGCTCCGATCAGTAGCTTATGCAACTGGTGAACCGCATTTAACTAATGGGGCAACAATGAATATAAGAATTAATCCTAGCTTAATAGAGACAGATGAAGGAGTCGATCAATTAGCTTCTATAGTAGAGGCTTATTTAGAGTTAGGAGGACGAGAGCTTCAGATAAATCCATTAAGTACAGAAACACTAAGAGATGCACAAGCTCATCCAGAAAAATATCCCGACCTATCAGTTAAGGTTACAGGCTACTCCGCTCGATTTATAGACATCGCAAGATCACTTCAAGAGGATATTATCGCAAGAACAGTATT
>JAEOTL010000447.1 GCA_016839845.1 Promethearchaeota archaeon | reverse complement strand
TGCACTTTTACCTGAAATTACTGAAGATGAACAAGAAAGAAATAGTTTAAATGTCTATGGTGCGTTTTTTTCTCTGATGGGAACAGTGTTTGGCTTTTTGATTCCCGATTTGTTTCGAAACCAATCACGGTTCCTTCTCCTGATGTCGATGGTGACGGTAGGAATCGTGGGGGCTGTACTAATTCTCTATTCCTCATCTAAGTTTAAAGAAAGACCAGAGTTTAGGAAAGTTGATGAACCTTTGGGTTTCTTTGATGCAATAAAGTATACTTTTAAAAGTAAATCATTTCTCATAGTTGTTGCTGCTAATTTCATGGGTATCTTAATACAATCACTAATTATTGGGTCAGTATTTTATTTAGCTGATTATATAGTACAGGAATCTACTATTATTCTGCTTGTCTTTGTTTTTGTACCCATTCTAATAGGGATATGGCTAACACCAAAGCTAATCAACAGATGGGGTGTAGTAAAAAGTGATCAGGTTCTTCTTGTAATTGGTGGCGCAGGATTGATACTATTATTTATCGTCACATCATGGAATATTAGTACTTTGGTTTACGTCGCATTAAGTGTATCGTCGATTGGTTTCATTGGCCCCCTAATTTTCACAAATGTCCTATTTGCTCAAACAACGGACGAGGATGAGTTAAAGACAGGGGTGAGAAGAGAAGCAATCTTCTTTGGAATCAACGCTATGTTGACAAAACCCGCACAAAGTCTGGCAATTATTATACCCGCTGCCTTACTGGATCTTACAAATTTCATACCACATGCATTAGGAGATCCCCCCGTACTTCCTCAACCTCCTGCCGCAATCCTAGCAATTAGGATATTTATTGGATTAATACCTGGTATAGCATTAATATCAGCAGCTCTTATCTTACAACTCTACCCGTTAAAAGGAGAAAGATTGAAAAAGATTCAAACTGATATTCTAATACTACATGAGGAAAAGCAGAAAAAATTGCAAGAATTAGAGCGCTCCACTAATTCAAACTAATCAGAAATCAACATCCCAAATTTTTACTTTATTTTTTTTTTTGGGATAATCAAATTTCATTGTATTACATCGTTGATGAGAGTTTACTCACAATGAATTAATTAAAAAGTAAAGAGATATATATTAAGTCTTAATACTGAACTTATAGAAGACAACCTTGATAAAAAATGTATAAACTAGTTCTTTTACGACATGGAGAAAGTGTTTGGAATAAGGAAAATAGGTTTACTGGATGGACTGATGTCGATCTTTCAGAAAAAGGGGTTCAAGAAGCAAAGGAAGCCGCTAAAAAATTAAAAGAGGAGGGTTACACTTTTGATATTGCATTCACATCATTATTGAAGAGAGGGATTAGAACCCTTTGGATAGTTTTAGATGATATGGATTTAATGTGGATAAATGTATACCGATCATGGAGATTAAATGAACGACATTATGGTGCTCTTCAAGGTTTTTATAAAGCAAAAATGGCTTCAGAAGTTGGGGAAGAACAGGTATTAATCTGGAGAAGAAGTTATGATGTACCCCCTCCAGCACTTAAAACAAGTGATCCTAGATATCCTGGAAATGATCCAAAATATAAAAATCTAAATCCCGATGACATTCCTCGAGCAGAATGTTTGAAAGATACTGTTGCAAGAGTTTTACCTTATTGGCATGAAATTATTGCTCCAACAATCAAATCAGGGGAGAGAATTCTAATTGCTGCTCATGGAAATAGTCTACGTGCGCTGGTTAAATACCTTGATAACGTTCCCGAGGAAGAGATTGTAAAATTGAATATTCCAACGGGCATCCCATTGATCTATGAATTGGATGATAAATTGAAACCAATTACTCACTATTATCTCGGAGATCTTGAAAAAGTGGAAGAAGCGATCAAGGCAGTTGAGGATCAAGGAAAAGCACAATAGGACACCTATAATTTGTAAGTTATAGATTCAAATTTTTCCATCTCCTTTAATCACTAACTAACAATCTTATGTTGGTCAGAAAAATGAAACTAAAAAAGTCGATACTCATCCTATTTCTCTTAGTTTCCTTATTACAATTCTTTAGTTTATTACCTGTTATTAGGGTAAACGCAGCAACGTATACTAATGTAACCGTACAGACTGCTTATGGAATGGTGAATAATAATACATTATACCCGGATCTGGTTATACTTGACGTCAGAGAGCAATTTGAGTATGATGTACGCCACTTATATAATGCCACATTGTTACCCCTTGGTGAAATTGATGCAAGGATTAGTGAGCTTCAACCATACAATGAGACAGAAATTCTTGTTTATTGCCGATCAGGGGCTCGAAGCGCGCAAGCAAGCCAAAATTTAGCTGGTAATCATAACTTTACAAAAATTTTTAATATGCTAGGGGGAATTAATGACTGGATTAGCGCGGGTTATCCTGTTTGGATTAATGAGAGCGCAATCCAGGCTCCTACAATTGGATTTTCAATTGTTGCCTTTACGTGGATACTAGTGGGAACAATAAGCTTTATCGTTATCTTCTATAAAAAAAGGGGATATTCTTAAATAAAAAAAAAAAATGAAAAATTATAATAATTTATTTCCACTCTAAACCAAGTAATTTATAAGAATCTTGAACCCCGAGTAAATCTTCAGATTTCATTCTGACACCTTCGATTTGACTAACGGGCAGAAAATATCTATTTAGTTCAATGTGAGCTTCTTCTAATTTTCCCTTTTCTGTATATATAAGATGATATTGTTTCATACCTTTCTTTCCATCAGAAACATTAAAAACTCTCCATTTTGTCACAAACGGGATTTCTCGTGGGCTCTTTAAGTAGAGCTTAGCCATTTCTGCTGATTTATGTGGAGGATACCATACGGTTAGCATAACAACTCCCATATCAGAACTTCACCTTAGTTTTGTAATTGGATTACTAGGTAAGTAAATCTTTGTTCAATTGCTTTTAAATTTTACATTTTTATCATAGTTTTGAATGAAAGTACAATATAAAATTCGGAGGGTAAATTTTTTAAATTTACGGGAGAGCTTTAATAGTATGGTAAAAAAATTGTTAATTGATAATCCTATTGTGTCAAATATTGTGTTTTATCCTCGAAAGATGCCAATTCCACAGACAACTGAGTCCAATATAAAAGTATTAAGATTTGAGGTTGAGAAAAACATAACGATTGGAGGTTTTTTCTTTTTAAATAACCCAAATCTCCCTACACTTCTTTTGTTTCATGGAAATGGTGAGATTGCGGCGGATTATCAATACTTCTTAGGTTTTTTCTTTCAATGTGGTGTAAATTTGTCAGTTATTGATTTCCGGGGATATGGCTTTAGTACAGGTGAACCATATTATACTAGCCTAATAACAGACGCTATGCCAATCTATACTAAGTTTCATAAATGGTTAATAAAAAATAATTTTAATGACTCAATATTCCTTTTTGGGCGTTCTCTTGGGAGTGTTTGTGCTGCTGAAATTGGTTCACACAATCCCGAGAGTTTAAAAGGAACTATCTTTGAAAGTGGTTTTGCCAGTATTTTTGATCTAATGAGCAGATTATTCAGAGTAGAAGGTCGTGAGATAACTCCAGATTTTTTAAGCCAATATTCCAATGATACAAAGATCAGAAAATTTAAAAAGCCCGTTCTGGTCATTCATGGCACCCAAGATTGGATTATTCCCTTTTCTCAAGGGAAATTGATATATGAAAATATTCCCGAGGATGTTGAAAAAAGATTGGTCTTAATTGAGGGTGCTGGTCATAATGATATTTCCTCTTTCGAAGACGAATATATCCCCCCGCTAAAAGAATTTATAGATAAAAACAAATAGAAATTTCTTAGTTATAAAAATCTAAAAGATCTACTTAACCTATAAACAAAAAAGAATAATAGTTAGAAACTGTGATTCAGGAATAATAAGTCAAAAATTGTTTTCTTATTTTTTTAAAAATTGGACTCAATAAATCTTTTTATTTCTACCCAATACTGCTTTAATAATAGAAAAACTGTATAACTTCAAAGGTTGGAAAACATTGACAACTAATAGAATTAAATATTGCCCGAGTTGTGGAAAAAAGATCCATAGTTTAACCCAATCATACATTAACTATTGTAAATTTTGTGGAATAAGACTTAAAATAAACTCGTTAACATCTAAGTGTACCATTCAGTGTACCATCTGCCATGAATATATTGGATTAAATAACAATAATACTATAGGATGTTCGTTCTGTGGTAGCCAGTATCATTCAAAATGCATTACCTCATGGCTACAAAAGCATAATACTTGCCCCTTGTGTTTAAATATATATACCATGCCAGAAAAAGTAGCAACATCGGTAATGAAATGAAACCTACTGGATAATTATTTACTATAATTTCTTAATAATTCAAGAGGAGATAATCTTAAAAGAAAAATGGGGAAAAATTTTAATCTCGGGAAATAAACTCGTGAATTAAGATTTCCTGAAATTCTGGATCTTTTTCTTTAAATGGGATCACTTCATCCCCATCATAGATATCCGGGGGATTAAAAATATTAAACACCACATTAAAGGGAATTATGAATTTTGAGATATCAGGGAATTTTTCTTCTGAGATTTCTTCATTCTCAATTGCGATCCTTTTTCTGGATGTTATACTGAGGCTCATATTTTTTCTTTCCTCATTATTTTTTTATTATTTTTTGATTCCTATATACTAATTAACTCATTTAAGAGAGAACACCCGACAAATTTAGTAATGTTCTTACTCGATAGTGAAGTTTTCTAGAATAAATGCTCTTTTAATATCTGTTTTAACTCTGGGGGAGGTTTTTTTCGTGAATGATTATCATTAGATTTGTATATATCTATTGGAAATTTTTCACAATAGACTTTTAATATCAATATTATTAAACTTGAGACATTTTGAAAGCATATAGTGGAATTCTGACAGTTAAATAAATCTGCGACAAGTGTAGACAATAATCTAAATCTTTTCTTCTGCACGTTACTGTTAAAAATGTAATCCTCTTCCGTAAAGGAATTATTCAAGAAATCTTCAACCTGTTTTTCAATCGATCTTGAATTTAAAGTCATCGTAAAATAATCTCATTTTACAATTTATCCGATATTAAATATAAAAAGAAAAAGAATTTTGTAAAAATAAGAAATAATCGATGTTATAGGATTAGAAAAAGTCACGAAAGTAATTATTCGTTTTTGGAAAGAGGTCATTCAATAACTCAACTTTTTCCTGATCTATTGTTATAAAGTCAAATTCCAATAGATCTTTTACGGTTCTAAACCCAGATGCTAACTGTGCAAAGTAACTAATATCTATTTCAATATCCGCAGAATC
>JAEOTL010000053.1 GCA_016839845.1 Promethearchaeota archaeon | reverse complement strand
TCTCAGAAATTAAAGGCTTGGATAGGCTAACAAAGTTAGAAAAACTTGAGTTAGAACATAATAACGTCTCAAAATCGCAAAGCCTGCGACATCTAGAGCATCTGGGAACTCTGTATCTAAATCATAATCTTCTTGAACGAATTCCTGAATTGAACAGTAGGAATGGAATGGCCCTGTATATGTCCTACAACCGCTTGAAATATATAGATGATCTTAAACAGCTTTATGGGGTTAATCTAAAGTTTGACCATAACCCCTTCACTCTCGAAGTAATCCATAAATACCGCGAGCAGGTCGAGTATGCTTATCCAGAAGGGGTCAGAGTTAGTGTGTAGCCAATAACCATTGATCAGTATTCCTTACTCCTTTAATTTAATAATAATTTTTTAGAGTTTAGTAGGTTACGTCTAAGCTTTTAGGAGCTTTATGGATTTTGGTTTAGCCGCTTCCTAATTGCTTGTTCTATTTTTTTATGTTCTTTTTCGATCTCCCCATGTTCAATAACTATCATTTTTATTTACCTTTCTATCCTTTTCTTACTTTTTGCAACTCCCATTACTTATTTTTCTCTATCGCGATTGGTTTCGATCATTCATCATGTGTTATTTCTGCAAAAAGTGTTTTTTTGATTTTTTCAATCAACTTTTTTTCACATTATATGCAAAACGATCACATTTAAATAGGAAAATGATCTAATTTGAATATAGAAAAAAAAAAATTGTGGTTTAAGGATCACAATCAAAATAGAAGTAAAAAACGGAAAGAAGTGAAAAAAAAATGTGTAATAATTGTAATTGTGATAATTATTATCAATGTTCGATAGTGGGGCAAATAAATTCGCCAGGTTTTTGTTGTCCTCTTTGTGTGGGCTATGATGTGGAGTTGACTTGCTTGAAGGCAAGGTTTAATTATGAGAGCATAGTTCCTAAGGATGTGATTAAGCACCCTGAAAAAATTTTAATAGTACCAAACGAATAAAGAAGATTTTTAAAAGAATTCAGCAAACCACCAAAGCAAGTAATGAGAGTAGGAGTTAGGGAGAATGTGTAATAATTGTAATTGCGATAACTATGACAAATGTTCAATAGTGGGATATATGCCTGTTGGATTTTGTTGTTCCAAATGTTATCTGTATGATGAAAAGCACACATGTTTGAAGACGAAAACGAAACCATTAGTTCAGAATGCGGTGAAGGGAAAGGAGTTAGGAGGGGACATAGAGCCCTTAAGTACTTCCATTGAGGATGGTTTATTAAAGGTGGTAATTAAGAAGAAAGATGAGGAGGTCCCAATATACATTGATCTCCAAAAGCATTTGGAATAACACTTACTTATTTTCTTATATTTTTAATCTTATAAATGTAGATTAGGATTATTATTTATCTTGTAAATGTAGCATTTTCGACATTCTTTTTGAACTTGTGATTCCAACTCATCCAAAATAACTTGAGATTTGAAAGTAAACCATGCTACTCAACAGATATAAATTGTAAATTTACTTCTATGGTAATATAGTATAAAAGTCCTTAGGTTGATATTGCATGTATGTTGAGATTAAAGGAATGAGATACTATGTCCATGAAAGTAGGTTAGATTTATCGTGGAAAGGATTTGGGAAAAGAATTTCTGACTTAAAACAGGTTAGAGGACTTAAAGCTTTGACCTCAATAAAAGAATTAAACTTAAAAGAAAACAGTTTGTCTCAAATTGAATGTTTAGAAAGTCTTGAAAATCTTACACACTTAGACTTATCATGGAATCGAATCCAAGAGATAAAGGGGTTGGAAACTCTAAAGAAACTGGAATTCTTATATCTAGATCACAATAAAATTTCTGAAATCAAAGGACTCGAGGTACTTAAAAACTTGAAGGAGCTTCATCTTGAATCAAATAATATTTCACAGATCGAGGGACTTGAGGTACTTAAAAACTTGAAGGAGCTTCATCTTGAATCAAATAATATCCCACAGATAGAGGGAATTGATGCTCTTGAAAATTTGGAGGGATTATTCCTTGGTGACTTAAAATTTCCAGAGGAGGAGAGTAATACCATTTCCAAGATACAAGGGTTATATAATTTACATAATTTAAAACATCTCATCATTCCTGGAAATAAGATTGAGAAAGCAGAAGGATTTAATGGACTCGAGAAGGTAATTACCCTTGATCTATCTCATAATAAAGTTCATAATTTAACTGAGATAGCTCCTCTCATCAATTTACTTGCGCTAAATTTAAATCATAATCAACTAACTGACATCGAGCCAGCTAAATATCTTAAAAATTTGGAACATATAGAGCTTAATGGAAACCCGTTAAAATCTTTAAAACCATTATTCAGTTTGGATTATTTAGAAACAGTTAATATTGATATGTATCATGAACAAGATCTTGATGAACAAGTCAGAGAGGAGCTAAAAGTTTTACAAGAAAAAATTTGGAACTATAAACTCTCCATAGGACTCCCTCGTGCCCCACCATGTAAGCTTTGTATAAATAAAGACAAAGTGAACTGTTCCTGTCTCTTTACATGGGGGCATAAGAAATATAAATTTATTTGTACAAATGAACCAGTTTGGTCAGCTCATGCTAAAAGAATTTACTCTTTTGATAATATTAATCCCAAGGAATTAAATGATTTCAAATGTAGTGGTGATCTCAATTCCTGTGATGTCTATCATTGTGATGTCTAAAAGGAGAGAATGATAAATCTAAATTATGTCATTTAACTTATGATCGAGAATGAATAAAAGTACGTGTCATGTGATTAAATACAATAAAAATAAATGAAAATGGTAAAGAAATGTTATCAAAGTTATTTATAAAGTTTATATAAGTTATATAATTAACAAAACTAGAAAGTATGAATTAGGAGATTGACATGAGTGTCATAAACTTTGATTTTAGAAACGAGGTAATTAAGCATAATGCTTCTTTGAGTTATTGTTATCAATGTTCAACATGTTCTGGGGGATGTCCTGTTGCGTTATTAACTAGTGGGAAATATAATCCTAGAAAGATAATAGAAGAAGCAATTTTAGGATTACAAGATAAGTTAGTAGAGAATCAGGATCCTAATCCTTGGCTATGTTCTACGTGTCAGAAATGTGTTGAGTTATGTCCTCAGAAAGTAGAATTGACTGAGATTTTTACTTTAATTAAGAATAAATGTTTTGAAAGAGGGAAGACCCCCGAGGCATTCTTGGCTCAAGGTCAGGCAGTTTTAGAGAATGGAATTGCTATTCCCTATTCTAAGGCAATATTAGCAAGACGTGAAAAACTTAAGCTCCCTTTGATAAAGACAGCACCATTAAAAGAGATAAAATCATTGTTAAAAGAGACAAACTTTGAAAAAAATGTAATAAGGGAGGGGTAAGACAAGATGGCATTTGATTTATTTTTAGGATGTGTAATACCTGCAAGGTTACCATATTTGGAAGTATCTTCCAGGAAAGTTTTCGAAAAATTGGGTATAGAATTGCATGATGTTGATGGATTTAGTTGTTGTCCAGATCCAACTGGAATTGAGCAAATAGATCGCAAAACATGGTTAGCTTTAGGAGCGAGAAATTTAAGTTTGTGTAATAATAATGGTGGGGTAATTTCATTTTGCTCCGGATGTGTTGAGACACTTAAAGGGGTAAATTATTATCTTAATAAGGATCTTTCTGTTAAGAAAGAAGTTAATAAGTATTTACAAAAGATTGGTAAATTATATGAGGGAAAAACAGAAGTTAAACACTTTGCTCAAGTACTATATGAAAATATCGATAAAGTAAAAGCGAATGTTGAAAAGACCTTAGATGGATTTAAGGTTGCGGTACATTATGGTTGTCATTATTTACGTCCCTCAGAAATTATTGATTGGGATGATCCATTTGAACCTAAGACGATTGACGAAATTATAACAGTCTTAGGAGCAGAATCTATGGATTATAATTTAAAAATGGAATGTTGTGGTAATCCTGTTGAGAAATCAGATAAAGAGTTATCTTTAACTATGATTGATAACAAGTTGAAGGCAATTTATGAAGCTGGAGCAAATTGTGTTGTCGTAGTATGTCCAGCATGTTATCAACAATTTGAATTCAATCAAAGAGAGCTTAATAAATTGAAAGGTTCTGAATATAATATACCGATTTTTTATTTATCAGAGTTAGTAGCAATAGCTTTTGGATTTAAATCCGAAGAATTAGGATTTAATTTTCATCGGGTCAAACCAAATATATTATTTGAAAGTATTGGATTTAAAGTTTAAATTTTTACAAATTAATAATTTAAAGAGCAGAGGAGGTTGAATTTGGCAGAATCCTCAAAAAGTGTTTTAGTGATAGGTGGTGGTATTGCAGGCATTCAAGCAGCCTTAGATTTAGCCGATATGGGAATCCACGTTGATATGGTTGAAAAGAAACCTTGTATTGGGGGTCGGATGGCACAATTAGATAAAACCTTTCCTACTAATGATTGTTCAATCTGTATTTTAGCTCCTAAATTATCAGAATGTTATCGGCATCCTAATATCAGTTTACATTCTTATTCAGAAGTACAGAAAGTAAGTGGTGAAATGGGTAATTTTTCAGTAGACATTTTAAAAAAAGCTCGTTATGTAAAGGAGGAAGAATGTATCAACTGTGGGCTTTGTGTTGAAAAATGCCCAATGAGAGTAGAAGATGAGTTTGATCGCCAGTTAAGAAAAAGAAGAGCGATTTATATGTATTATCTTCAAGGAGTACCTGCGATTATGACCATAGATAAAGATAAATGTTTATGGTTTACCAAAAATGCTTGTAGAATATGTGAAAAGACTTGTGAAAGAGAGGCAATTGATTTTGACCAAAAAGATCAACAAATTAAACTGGATAATATTGGTTCAATTATTATAGCTACAGGATACAATCTAATTGAAGATACCAATAAAGAAGTACTTAGAAATTATGGTTATGGAAAATTCAGAAATGTAGTTACCGCATTAGAATTTGAACGATTAGAATGTGCTTCAGGTCCTCAGGAAGGTCATATTAAAAGATTGTCTGATGGAAAATCTCCAAAGAAAATAGCTTTCCTTCAATGTATTGGTTCGCGAACAGATAAAGTGGAAAAATATTGTTCATCTATTTGTTGTATGTATACTACAAAAGAAGCAATTATTGCTAATGAGCATGATAGTGAATTAGAATCATACGTATTTTATATAGATATGAGAGCGGGGGGAAAAGGGTTTCAATCATTTCTTCGAAGAGGCGAATCAGAGTCAAATATTCGTTATATTAAAAGTAAGATTGCTGAAGTTAAAATTGATGAGATGGAAAATCCTATCATTGTATATGAAGATTTAGATACAGGAGAGATAAAAGAGATGGTATTTGATTTGGTGGTATTAGCTACATGTATTATTCCCCCACAAGGTATTGAGAAATTAGCTGATATTTTAGGAGTAGAATTAAATAAATATAAATTCATAAAGACTACTCCTTTTATTCCCGTAGAAACGAGTAGAGATGGGATCTTTACTTGTGGTTGTGTACATGAACCAATGGATATACCTCGTTCTGTTGCTGAAGCGAGTGGTGCAGCTGCAAAAGCTGCAGAAGTAATTAGAGGAGGTTAAGATCATATGGTAAAGAAAGAAAATGAAGAAGAAGTAAGGGTTGGAGTGTTTATCTGCCATTGCGGGAGCAATATCGGGGGATATATTGATTGTAAAAAGTTAGCAGAGTATGGTGGTACCTTGCCTAACGTTACCCATAGTGAGGATAATTTATATACCTGTTCTGAAGTTGGTTTAACAAGTATTAAGACTGCTATTAAGGAACATAATTTAAATAGAGTTGTAGTTGCATCTTGTACGCCAAGAACTCACGAACCATTATTCCGTGAATGTATTTCTGAAGCTGGTTTAAATAAATACCTATTCAATTT
>JAEOTL010000446.1 GCA_016839845.1 Promethearchaeota archaeon | reverse complement strand
TGCAACTGTTTTTGCTTCTGGATTTCGTGAAGTAGGAAATGAATCTTTAGAAAAAGAGCTTCTTGATACTGCCAGAAAATACAATGTAAGAATAATTGGTCCAAATTGTATAGGTGTTTATAATCCAAGAGGAGGGCTTTATAATGGATTTGAACAATCCAAAAAATCAGGAAATTTTAGTGGGGTCTTTCAATCAGGGGGAATTGCTCAAAATCTAGCGCAATTAGCGGTTTCCTATGGTCTATACATCTCGAAGTTTATTTCAATTGGAAATTCTTTAGACTTATCACCAGCAGAATTCTTAGAATACTTTCGGTATGATGATCATACAAAAATTATTGGTTTATATCTAGAAAATTTGCGATCCATAAAACAGGGAAGAGACTTTATGAAAAAGGTGCAAGATTGTAATTTAAATAGAAAACCCGTAATTCTTTGGAGGGCAGGATATGGAGAAGCAACAAAGAAAGCAATTTTATCTCATACGGGGGGGCTTGCTGGGAATAATGAAATTTGGAAGGCAGTAGGTAAGCAAACTGGTAGCTGTATTGTAAGTAATTCAAATGAACTTACGGCTTTAGCGTCAGCCTTTAATCTAACTCGACTGCCTGATAGTAGAAATGTTGGAGTTATTGGTATTGGAGGGGGATCTACAATTGAAGCAATTGATATTCTTGAAAAATTTAACTTAAAAATACCTAGTTTAACCGAAAAAACCATCAGTAAGATGCTGAGATTTTTACCAGATGTTAATACAAATGTTACAAACCCTCTTGACCTTGGTGGTGCAGGGATACAGCCCAATATATATTATCGTACTATCTTAGCTTTAGATAAAGATCCAAACATTTCAGCAATTGTATTTATAAAAGATCCCGAAAGATTTGGCGGCTTTCAAGAACTATTGGAAGAAATGGGCTTTAAAGACATGGACCTTAATAAGGAATTTATAAGATATATTTCTAAAGCAAAAAGAATATGTACAAAACCAATGTACTGTGTCATGCTAAAAATAAATGAAGGATTTGAAGAATACAAGAGTCGTTATAAATTTAAATTGAAGCTTCTAAATCGGAATGTCCCCGTATTCGAAAGCTTAGAATTGACAGGGACTGTTCTGGATAAATTAAATTCATATAGAGAATTCTTACAAAAACATGATAAATATCCTAAGAACTGATTTTAAAGCCCAATTCTAAATTCAAGTCAATCTTATTTTTGAAGCTCTTTTTGAGCATTTTGCACTATTTCATTAAGATCACGGAAAATATCATTATCAAGTGGTTGAGGTTCATGGGATGCTAAGATCTCTTCCTTGCGTTCTTGACAATACTTTTCCATACTTTTACTTCCTTTATCTCTCCAAACATCATATGCATCTCTATTTAATAATGAAGGAAACCATAACTCTTTTCTAAAATGTGTACGTGTATGGGAATTCTCAAGAAAAGAACCCTTTGGGCCTACTTCTGTGATAATATCTGAAGCAAATGTATCATCATTAAAAATTATGTCACGATTAAGGCTTTCTATATAAGAAATCACTTCTGATTGCATAATAAGCATATCTAGCGAACTTGCTTGATCAACTCCTGAAATTCCCATGTGTCCAAAAATATCTGCGCCAGCAGCTGTTCCCATAGCTAGAGTTACTCCGCATTCTAGACCAGCTTGCGCATCAGGTCTTTTTGAATCAGTAAGACCTACGTTTAGATATACGGGAAATCCATAATGTTTTCCAATTTGAGTCATCGCAATACTAAGAAGCGCTTGTTCAGGACCAGAAAAGATAATTTGTATTTTTTTCATGTCGAAAGCATGACATATACCACCATAACATACTGGCATCCCTTCTCTAATAAGTTGAGTAATACATATACCCGCTAAAATTTCAGCATTTTCCTGTACTAAAGTTCCAGCAATTGTAGCAGGCGCTGTTAAGCCCATCTGAGCCATTGGACCGATCATAGCAGGCATATTGAGTTGGGCAGTTTCGAATAATAAATCAATGCCATTAAAGGGGAAACTTAGTGGACTTACCGGCTCAAATAGAGGAAAAAATAAAGGATATTCAATTGCTTTTTTCTCTTCTCCTCTCAAAGATATGGCAACCTCTACTAAAAATTTCGCTGAGGCTCTATCATAAAACCAAAAATAAATTGGTTTAGTTGTATTTTTTATCATTTCAGTAGCTACTTTCACACAGCGCCATTCAACTGGAATTTTATGAGGATCAGCCATCGCTCCTGGAATTGTAATTTGATTCAAAGCATCGGAAAATCTCACAGCAGTAGAAATATCGTCTAAGGTGGAATATCTTCTTTCATCACCAGGATTATCAATCCAAAATGCTTGACCCGCAGTTGTATTATAATTACGCTTTCCAACTCCGAATTCAGCCTTTCTTGTAAAATCTCGACCATATATAGTAAAAGTCTTTTCAGCTTTTGTTATAAGTTCATTTACAATACTTTGAGGTAATTTAACTAATTGCCTCTTAAAATCTACATGTGCACCTATATTGTTAAAACGCTTCAAAATTTCTTCATGTGGAACATTAATACCAACATTCTCAAGAATTTTAAGTGATTTTTCGTGTATATCATCAATTTCTGACTGATCAAGTATTTCTACTTTCATTTGTATCCCTCTTGTCAGTTCGAGCTATAAGCCATATAAAAAAAAATGTTTTATGTAGTATAGAATGTAAATGTAATTTAAAAAATATAATAAAAAAAAAAGATTTTTATTGATTGAGTTTAAAATCCTATTTCTTTCAACTGTCTTTGAATGTCTTGCATTATCTCTGGTGTTAGTGGATGTTTTAGAGAGAAAATTAATGTACATACTCCCAAGATTAATGCAGGGATTATACCCATATGTAAACGTATTCCTATCTTAGCTAACTCTGTTTGAATAGCTGTGCCTTCTTGGAATCCAGTGAGAATATGAACTAATGCAAATATACCAATCTGAACACCACGGGATAATCTTGAGAAGAGAGCTTGAACT
>JAEOTL010000445.1 GCA_016839845.1 Promethearchaeota archaeon | reverse complement strand
TTGGTTCTGCAAAATACATTTTAAGTGAGCTTGAGTCTTTAAAACCAGGAGTTGCCTTGATATATCATGGATTATCATCTCCTCATGATGGATATTCAAATGTAAATCTTTTTACCCCAGATGTACCTGAAGAATTAGGTTTCTCTGGTTCTTATAATTCTGTAATAATACAAATTCAAAAAGTCTGAATAAATTAATGTGGAGTATTTAGGTTAAATTTTGACAAAATTTTAAGAATCTGAACGTTTTTCTCGTCTCTTCACAAAAGCTATATCCCCTAAAGATGTCCCAGTTGATTTTTTCATGAATTTTTGGTCTTTAGAAGTAATTTCAATTGCATCCGTCGATTTTAATAACTTTATATTGTACATCTTTTCTATTTTCTTAGCTAATTTAATTGTAGGCTCAACTTTACCTGCCTCGATTCTCCTAAGTAATGAAGGTTTTTCATTTAGTTTCTGGGCAAACTGATCTTGATTGAGTCCTCTTGTGTTCCTAGCGTTTCTTATTTTTTTGGGGTAATCCGATACAATTTCTAATTCCTCGATCCTTTCAGATTTTACAGGATGTTTTCGTGAAACACTTTGAGGTTTTTTCCGGTATACTTTTTTGGTTTGGTAGTTCGTAGTTGTTTTAACGATTTTCTTTCCATATTGAGCGCAATTATCACAAACGGTAATTTTTGCACCTTCTAATAATACTTTTTGACCCTTCCCCCATATAATACCCCCGCATATAGGGCATTCTTTATCAATATTATCATATTTGGGCATTGGTGAATCCGTATCTTGAGAGTTATTATTTAATTAAATTTTGTTTTATATATAGAATTTATGGGCAAATCACGTCATTTAAGATTTTTTCCCATTATATTTTATAACGTATAAACTTTTTAAAAATCGAGTTTTTAATGTATTAGTCAAGAAATAAGCTTAAATTTATATGATTAAAAATTTATTATTAAATCAAAGCACGTTCTTAAGAAATAATTCAAAATTAAGATAACAAGGGGCCTAATTTTTGTGACTACGACAAAAGATAAAAGAAAGGACGCGAAAGATGGAGAATATTTAATTACGTATACAAGGCATCTTGAGAAGAGATTGAGAAATCTAGAAACAGAAAAACAATTACTAGATGCTGAACGCCTAAGATTAGAGCAAGAATTGCATAGTCTAAGAAATGAAATTGATAGATTAAGGGAACCACCTTTAGTCTCTGCAACAATTATAGATTTTTTAGATGATGAGGGAAGAGCAATTGTAAAAAGCTCGACTGGACCTAGTTTTGTGGTAAATGCCAGTAGAAAAGTAAAAAATGAAAAACTTACTCCAGGGATGAGAGTTGCTTTAAATCAAAGAACTTTTGCTATTATGGAGGTATTACCTACTAAACTTGATCCTTTTGTCAAAGGAATGGAAGTTATTGACACTGTCCCAGATATATCATATGCTGATGTAGGGGGATTAGAAGATCAACTACAGGAAGTAAGGGAAACTGTTGAATTACCATTAAAGAAACCCGAATTATTTGAAAGAATTGGGATTGAACCCCCTAAAGGCGTACTACTCTATGGCCCTCCAGGTACGGGGAAGACACTTCTGGCGAAAGCTGTTGCACATGAAACAGAAGCAACATTCATTAGAATTATAGGTTCCGAATTAGTTCAGAAATTCATTGGTGAAGGTGCGCGTTTAGTTAGAGAAATATTTAACTTAGCTAAAGAAAAAGCCCCTACAATATTATTTATTGATGAATTAGACGCAATTGGTTCTCAAAGATTAAAAATTGCCACATCAGGAGATAGAGAAGTCCAAAGGACCTTAATGCAATTACTAAGCGAATTGGATGGATTTGAGCAAAGAGGGGACGTAAAAATCATTGGTGCAACTAATAGGGTTGATATCTTAGATCCTGCATTATTACGACCAGGGAGGTTTGATCGAATGATAGATTTTCCAATTCCAGATGATATTGCAAGAGAAGCAATCTTTAGAATTCATACGAGAAGTTTGAATATTGAAGAGAGAGTTGATTTCAGAAGATTAGTTAATTTGACGGAAGGGGCAACAGGAGCAGATATTAAGGCAATTTCTACAGAAGCGGGAATGTTCGCAATTAGAAAAGATGCGGATATCATAACTAACGGGGATTTCATTGATGCCATTGACAAGGTTATGAAGAAAGTTAAGGATAAGTGTATAGAGTCAAGGTTATATTCTTAAAATAAAACAATTTATTTAGTTTCTTCTTCTTTTATACTATCAACTCTTCACTATACAAAGTTTTATGACAATTTCACATCTTCTAGGTTTAAGACAAGTCAAAGCAATCTCAGATTACCAATTTGGAAAAGAGATTACTGATCTCCTTTTTAGCGATCTTGAAAACATACGACTTCAACGATCTCTAGCCACCAATAAAATTAGATATATATATCACAATGATGATTTACTTCTTACCCTACGACCAACAAATGGTTTTTTTACTTTAAGTTTGTTCTCAGCACAGAAAATACTTAATGCAGTGGGAATACCCAATTTAAGGGTTATTGTTCTAAATGAAATTTCTGAATTCATCATGAAAGGAAGGAACGTTTTTTGTAAACATGTAGTTGATATTGATGAAAACTTAAGACCTTTAGATGAGGTTATTGTTGTAAATCAAAAAGATGAATTATTAGGTATCGGAAAATTAAAATTACCTGTACCCTATGTAAAATCCTTTAAAAGAGGGATTGCAGTTAATATTCGTAAAGGAGTATATAAATCAAAAATTTAAAGTGCAAACTCTTATAGTTATATAGAGAAATTACTATTAAAAGTGAGTAACCTGGTAAAATTACCCAAGGAAATGCAAGAAAGAGCAAAAAGCAAGCCCAAACGTCCACAAACGGTAAAAAAAAGAGAAGGTGGTCAATATGGATCGAGGCAAATGCGGAGAAAAATGCAGCAACAGGGTATTGAGATGGATCAAGTGGATGCTGTAAGAGTAATAATCGAAGGTTCCGAAAAAACTTTAATAATTGAGCAACCTGAAGTAGTTCTTATGAAACAAGCAGGTCAAGAAATTTATCAAATAATTGGGCATGCAGAAGAACGTACTCCTGATGATCTTGCGATTCTTCCCGGAGAGACTCTTGAGGAGAGTGAATTCTCTGAAGAATCGGAGATTGGTCCTTCAATAACTGAAAATGATATTATGTTGGTTGCTACTCAAGCTAATGTTGATCCTAAAGAAGCAGAATCTGTTTTGATAGAATGTGAAGGAGATATTGCTAAAGCAATTTTATTCTTAAAAAATAGATAATAATAGATTTTCTTTGTTTCGAGTAGTAAATAATAAAAATTAAGAGTCATCAAATTTTTATTATCTAAAATGAAGAACTAATGATTGGATATGTCAAAAGTTAAGAAAAAACCAATTACCCGCCAAAAAAGCACCACAGAAATAGATGTTAAATTTGAAAAGATAATTCATTTTTCTGGTTGGTTATTTATACTTGCATTAGCAGGTCTATTGGGAGGGTGGGTACTTTTTGATAATATTTTAGATATGATAACGTTAGAGCTAGATGCCCTCACTTTCAGTATTATCATATTTACTGGTACAAATGCAGCAATCAGTTTTGGGTTAGCAAGTAAGATTAAAAATAACCGAGATAAAAAACGAGAATATTTTCTTGATTGGATAATAGGAGAATTTCTTTTTTGTATGTTTGCAATATTCGCGCTTGCTGCTTATCAATGGTAGGTCCCATTTTTTTACAATTATTAGGACTTACGAGTTAATTATTTATAATCATTTCTCGCTGGACTAAAAATGTCAATCACTTCAGAATCATCTAGAATTTTAGCTCCATGTTTCTCATTTGAATCAAATAAGTAACTATCTCCCTTCACAACTATAAACTCACCATTATCTGTAAGGAATTTTAGTTTCCCGCTTAACACGTATCCAATCTGGTGTTCCTTATGACTATGTATGGGGATTTCAGAATTTTTCTTTAGAGTAAAATAGCATAACATAAGATGATCATTAAATAGCAAAGTTTTTCGATATACTCCACTTACTAACTCGGTTGGTTGTATATTATTTTTGTTTATAACGTTCGGTTTCAAAATTTATTTACCTTTGAAAATTTATTAGATAACCTTTTTTGTTTAAATAGTGCTAGTGGTAGTTTTTATATATCTTTTGTTATCATTTGTCGTGAAATGCTTTGATTTCTTCGACATAATTTAATATTGATTGTAAACACCGAAATGAGAAATTAGAAATTGAGTAGAGACCAAAAAATTATGAATTGTTTTTTACTTGAAATAAACAAGCCATAAAAATGCAACTGCGAAGTTAATCAAATAACTTTAAATTGGAATAATAAATAAATTTTTATATCAAAAGAGGTAAAATAATTAACGATAATAAAGAATTAATTATCCTCTTTGTTCAGCTCATGCTCCCGACAAAAATTTGTGCTTAACAAAAGTTTAAATCACGGGTCTTTATTATTCAAAAAAAAAGAAGGGAAAGGAGAGAAATCAAATCTTGGTAGAAGTATCAGATCCTACAATTATTGATGATGAAGAAGCCGAAATAATAAGGCGTAAATACCTAACTAAATTATTGCCACAGGTGTTTAGAACCGAAGGGGATGTGGTTTTGTTTGATCCTGTTAAAATTGAACAAAGTCTTATCAGAGAAACAGGTTTGGATAAAAAATCTGCGGATCTCATTACTGAATTAGTCGTAAGACGAATAATATCTTCAGGAATAAAATTCCTCTCAGGACCTCATATTCGGGAAATTGTGTGCTCTATTTTATCGGAACAACATTTTGAAGAGGAAAGGAAAATCTACACTAGAATTGGGATGCCATTAATGGATTATGAGGCTATTTTAGAAAATGGCGTTGACGAAAATGCGAACCAGGATATGAATCCTGAGAGCATTCATCACTGGGCGGCAAATAGGATATCTGATGAATATGCACTCCTTCGAATTCTAGATTCAGAGGAAGCACATGCGCATTTATTCGGTGATATCCATGTTCATATGCTCCGCTATTTTGATTTACGCCCATTCTGTCAAGAATGGGACCCTCGGATGATTCTTGAGCACGGATTGCCACCAGTTGATAGTTGGGCTCATTGCAGTAAATCTGGACCTGCAGGTTCCTTACGAGTAGCTGTTACACACTTAGCAAAATGGCTCGGAATTATTCAAGGTGAATTTTCAGGGGGACAGGGTTATGATTATATCACCACTTTTTTAGCCCCCTATGCTCAAGGTGTCTCGAAACGAGAAATTGAGCAGTCTATGCAGTGTTTAATATTTGAAACTAACCAGATATTTGCTGCAAGAGGGGGTCAAGTACCTTTTACCTCTATTTCATGCACCCCGACGGTCCCTGATGGTTTATTAAATATTCAAGCAGTTGGTCCTCATGGAAAGAAAAATGGGGTGTATGGGGATTATAAGGAGGAATGTCTCCAACTTTTCGATGCCCTCACTGATGTTTACATTCAAGGTGATCATAATGGGAAGCTTTTTGCCTTTCCTAAACATGAAATCAAAATAAAGAAAGAATGGTTAGACGAATTTGAACCTTCTTACTTGAAAGTTATGGAAGAAGCAGTGAAAATGGGAACGCCCTATTTTCTAAATATGTGTCCAGAATGGATGCCCAATGAAATTCACAGTCAATGTTGCAGAAAATTCCTAAGTGGTGACCAAATCTTAGAACAATGTATTCTGGATCCAGAGGAGAGAAAGAAAACAAATGTTTGGGAAAATTATGTTACCATTGGCTCTCTACAGAGTGTGAGTTTAAACCTTCCACGATACGCATATCTTTCAAGAGATGAAAGTTCCTATTTTAAGATTCTGGATGAAAAAATGGAATTATCAGCAAGAATTTTAAGGAAAAAATGGA
>JAEOTL010000444.1 GCA_016839845.1 Promethearchaeota archaeon | reverse complement strand
ATGTACCTAAATCCAAGATTGGGGAACTGGCTAAAAATAAGGGGTGCGATCCCACCATTCAAGAAACCGCTTTGGGTGATAATAGCAGCATTCCCTCGTTTATAATTCGCGAGAGTAAATTGTCCAGTGAAGAACCCTCCTCTTTTATCCTTGTCAGCATAATCTCCATCGAAACGACTAATCCCCATACAATTTGGACCAACAATATGGAGCTTGGAGAAATTGTCTGTAATCATGGCAATTTCGTCCCGCAATTTTAAACCTTCTTCCCCCACTTCCTCAAACCCAGCACTTTGAATGATTGCAGCTCTTATTCCTTTCTTGACACAATCTTTAATCGTTTTCGTTACAATGCGATTGTTTACATAAAAAATGGCAAGGTCTACTTCCTCTTCAATATCTAACACAGATTTTTTAAACTTGAATCCATATACCTCATCTTCCTCAGTATAGTTAGGATTTACGGGAAAAATTTGACCCTTGAAGCCGTTTGAGTGTAAATTCGCGACGATACGGTTCCCACCTTTCATAGGAACCTTTGACGCGCCTACTACTGCAACTGATTTTGGATTATAAAATAAATCAATAATTTCAATAACCGAATTACTCATGTTCATCATCAATTCTCAGATAAAGCAACAATAAAATGTCTCTTTATATCTTTTAATGGTCAAAATATTGGAGTATTTATGATTTTTTCTATGAGATAGGGAAATGCTAAATTCTACCTATCTTTAAATTAGGTCAGAGCAAACAACAAATTATGCACTGTATGAAAAAAAAGAGTTCCCTATTAATATGAAGAAAGAAACAAAATCTACCATTTATCATAATAAAATTGCAGAAGAATATGAATCCTCTTATACAGAGCCCTATTGGCAACTGTATTTTGATGTAACATGGCACACCCTCCAGAAGTATCTCCCTGATAAAGAAGATGCACGAATTCTTGATGCTGGCGGAGGTACTGGATATTGGTCTCGTAAGTTAGCAAAAAGAGGATTTGATATTGTGTGCACGGATATCGCCCAAAAGATGTTAGAGGTTGGTTCAAAGCTGGCTGAGAAGGAACAACTCTCAAACCAAATTGAATTTAAATTCGCAGATATTACTGATATGGACTGTTTTGACGAAAATTCATTTGATATGGTACTAGCTCAAGGTGATCCAGTAGGATATTGTGGCAACCCCACAAAAGCTATAGAAGAATTATCTCGTGTTGCCAAGAAGGGTGCCCATATAACTGTTTCTGTGGACAGTTTTTTCCCGCAACTTGGTAGGCTAGTACCCAATAATAATCCTGAACAAATTGATGCACTTTTAAAGAGTCATATTACTGAGTTTTCCGAAGGATTCCCTCAATATAACTTTACTGTTGACGAGCTTAACTCAATGTTTGAAAGAGTGGGATTGGAAGTTCTTGAAATCGCAGGGAAGCTTATATTCACAAATTTCATCCCAAGAGAGAAAATCAATGAGTTATTATCTGATACCCAATTTTATCGCAGATTATTTGAACTGGAAATTAAATTCAATAACTCTCCTTCTATCGTTGGTTTCAGTAGCCATATCCAAGTAATTGGAAAAAAGATATAATCTAATCTTTTTTTTTCAATCTAATTCCCTCAATCAGTTTTTTAAGGCTTTTTTTCATTTCAAGCTATTATAATTACTCAGGTAATCTTGTTTTTCTCAGGTTGGTAATCGTCGGATTCTTGATTGAGAGATTTTCGAAATATCTGGATTTGTTCGTACAATTTAACACAAAAATTTTCAAATTCCATTGGATCAAAATTAGCACCGATTTCTCTATGAACGTTTAATTTTTGCAGATCACCCCAGCTTAGCCCAACTCCCAGGATAGGAATGATTGTCAACCCCCCATCTCGGGCGAGACCTAGTTCCGTAGCACAATCAGCGGAATTCAATGATTTTTCAGTGGATATAAAAAGTAATAATTGACAGCGTGGTACTGTTTTTGCCATCCACGCATCAATATTTCCTGTTAAATCGGCTTCACAATAATACACATAGCGTATTCCTTTTTGATTTTCTAAGAAATGGGCAATTTCATTAATCCGGTATTTGGTATAATCGTCAACCGCATGAGTGATAAAGACGCGAATCCCTCGCTTGAAGCTTGTGCCTAGTTCTATAAAACGGCTTGCAATCACTACTCCAATTAAAGAGGTTATTAGTACAATGAAAGAATAAATATCTAGTTGGGCCACGATAACAAAAACGAAAGAGAATACCCATCGAACAAAAAGGGCTCCAAAAAACGTAATTCCGCTTAGAGTAAAATAGGCAGTTCTTATTCTCTGCCCAAAAAATATCAAATAACTCGCAGAAATTGAGCCCAAAATAAAAGTGGTGTAGAGATAAAGGAGATAAAAAGTAGGGTTAAACGATGCAGTAATGTGGGTTATTAAATAAAATAACCTGTCGACAAAATACAAAATTGCGAATGCGATTACATAATTTCCATAGTGTTTTCTATTTCTAAACCCAAATAACATGAATGCAGCAATTAAGAGAAAATTAAGACCATAGGAAATGGCAACCATTATCCAATATAGGCTTGGAATATTATCTATTATGAAATTTAGGAAGAAAAATGGGAGGTTACCACCTAGGATCATATTGATAAAAGGATATCCCACTTGAGTTACTACAAAATATCCATAAAGCGGGATGGGAAAAATTTTCATAAGCGTTAATTGCTTGAATTCCCGTTTATCTGTCTCTAAATCAATACATCCAAGAACTAATAAAGATAAAAAACTTAAATTTAGCGCATAATCGAAGTACATATTAACCGCACCAAAATAAAGCAAAACATGTAAAGGAAGAATAAAATTAATAAGAAATACTAAACCGATTTTAGATCTTGTTTGTAAAGATGACAACCTCATTAAAACATCTCCTTAACAAATGAATATTGTTATGTTATAATCGTATTTAATAGCCATGAATATGCGTTAACTATAAAAATTTTTTGTATTCATTGAAATTTTTGTAAAAATACCTTAGTCTATAAAGAATCCGGTGATTTTGATCAACCCTGATCTGCTAGAAGATCAATAGATAGTTTTAAATAAAGGATTTGAATTTCATAAACTTGGTGAAATGGTGAAAACTAAAAAAATACTATCTCCCATTATCATTGGATTATTACTAATACTCACCCCTTTTGCATTATATCCAAACATCCCGGTTATTGCTATTGTAACTCCACCCGATCAATTTATTAGTGAAATTTTTCCTAATTCTACCTTACCCTTGCAGCTTTCTAATACCAATACTATAATCAACTTTAATGCTACTGATTTCCCTAAAAGCATTGATATTAATTTTAATGCAAATTATACCATCTTCAATCCAGAAAATACAACCATGATACCTATAATTCTCCCCTTCTCTTTAGAAACAAATATAACCGATTTTAATTTTGAAGCATATACCAATGATACTCAAATTCCATACGAAATATTCAGTGTTTCACCCTGGAATGAAAATATTATAGCATTTAATATCAGTTTAGCATGGTTTATTGAGTTGCATCCTATAAGATTAATTATATGTAATGTCACCCTCCCCAAAAATAGCACAACTGTTATTATGTATCATATCAGTGGTTCTATAACCAACCCTTTAGGCTCTAGAGAGGTATTTTACCTAGCTTACCATCTAAGAACGTCCCAAGAATGGATAGGAAACACAACAGGAAAAATAGAATTTCGAGCATATGGGAAAGAACCTATATTTAATACTAAGAATCGCAATCCCTCAGATTCGTTTCCCACATATGCTGACATTGATGGAGGGAAATCCTTTGCATATGATTGGTACAACGTGCAACTTAATAGAATGCAAATTGGAGTTCGATATCATCGAGAAACCGTACAGGTTTTAGGATATAACATCTACATATTCCTCTCGATCATCGGTATTGCTAGTATAATTTTAGTCAGAAAAAAATTAAATTGAAAAATTTTTATTAAACACTGACAATTGAGCCGGATATCAAAGATTTTCTTTTAAAACGACATTTATTAGTAAATCCTGGTATTTCTTCTTTTCTTCTTTTATCAGAAAATGTGCTGAGTTTTCAAAAAGGAAAAAATTTTTCCCATTTTCAGCATCTAAGCTATTAAAGTAATTTTCGACAAGAATTGTAGGCGTAATCATATCGTATTTGCCAGCAAAGAAGTAAATGGGGACTTTGATAGATTGAATTTCTTTTGAAAAATTTATGGTTTTAAGTTCATCATACATAGTCGTCATCGTAAAATGCAATCCTTTCCCTCTCATAGTTCTAACCCCCTCTGATAATGAATATTCAGGAGAAGTAAAATAGCTTAAAAGAACACTCCCGATTTGTTTAAGGATATTACCATGTACAAATCCTCCATAGCGACCAATATATCGCGCTTTTTCGAGATGTGTTAGGTGAGTATCATACGGTGGTAATCCTATTGCTTTTATAGCCTTTAATTTTTTTAAATCTTCATTTTTTTCTGCTTTTTCAACAATAAAATTATATGATGTTCTTTCACCCTCATAATCGTTGATAATCTGTGCCACTCCTACATAAGCATAGATCTTTTCTGGATATTTATACGCCGTCTTAATCCCAATTGCCGTTCCCCAAGAATGTCCGACAAGGAAAACCTTTTGGGTAGCAAATCTATCTCGCAAATAATCTATTAACTCATTACAGTCCTCAACCAGGCGATCCAAAGTCATCGTTTCAACGGGGATATCTTTGTTATATGATTTACCTGCTCCTCGCTGATCCCAATGAACCACTGTAAAATGATTGATTAGTTCAGCGTCTAACTTACGTGAACTCGACATACCAAGCGCAGGTTCACCGGGACCACCATGTAAGAATATCAAAACAGGGTTATTTTGATCCTCCCCTCTAATGAATATCCATTGTTTTACTTCACCCAGTGTAATTTGCTCTAATGAACTTACACCATTACGAGTTTTAATTTTAGTTGATTTTCTCAAATAGCTCTTGTATAGTAATAAACTTATATAAATCAATAGAATCACTATAATTGGAGATAGAGCCCAAATGATAATCAGTAGATCCATTTTTTAATTAACCTCATATTAATTAATACGCGGTATGTTTTCAAAATTTCTAGTGCTAAATAATACCAGTGTTAACTTCGTTCCCTTACAATTGACTATTTATGGTTAAACAGCATTACAGCTGTTAGTATAAGTTGATACATAGATTAAAATAGATCCTTCGTGATAGTATTTTTAACAGTAGATTTTCTAAAATCTTAAATTGATAAAAATGTCAAATATAAAACAATATTTAGTAATAGTTATTGTTGGATTGATGGGTTTAGGGTTAATCTCTTTTTCTATTTCGGCTGAAACTCCAAAGATGAGTGGTACTACACCCATGCAGGGAGTCACTATAGATGGGGTTCTAAATGATGCGGAGTGGGCGAATTTAGACGTGGACGTGTCAATATTCTTAGATATTGATGATGTTGGGAATCCTCCAGATGCAGATGGATATAACAATTTATATATAGGAGAGGATGCAACTAACCTTTATATTGGACTAGATCTTACCAGTGATCGAACTGGGGGCACAAATGGTGAATGGGTAGGAGTGTGGTTGAATACTAACAACAGATCTTTTATAAACTATGTTGAATGGGAATCGTACTTGAATAATGGGACAGAATCTTTAGTTTATGATGTAGAAAATGACAGGAATTGGGAATTCCTTTCAGATACGATTGGTGGCTCATTGAGTCGTGTGAATGATGATTCCGAATATGCCGCAACTTATGGTACTATATCTGGTAATACAACACACATGTTTAATCTTAATGGAGAGTTTTTAGATATTACCGCTGAAGATGTCGGAGGTGATTATGTGAGTTGGGTTGAATTTAATATAGACACCACAAAGTGGTTTGGGATATTTGAACAAATTTTTGCTTCCAATATTGAATGGATACAATTCCAAATTTATACTCGGGCAAACACCTCAATCTCAGAACATTATCTTTATCTCGCCTATGATGATGGGACT
>JAEOTL010000443.1 GCA_016839845.1 Promethearchaeota archaeon | reverse complement strand
TCCACCAATCCATGCATAATACGGGAGACCACTAAATCCTATTCTTTCAGGCATTAATTCTGCAAAATCCCACCCCTTATTAATTCCGAATCCTATCTGATATTGGGAGAGATAAAGAAAGGGAACATGGTAATTCTGGATATCATAAGCAAGTTGGTCATAAAGTGGCTGTGGATTCGCGGAGAAGTAAATGTCTGTAAATAAGTCATCGATAGTATCGTTAGCTAAAAAGTTAAAGTTATACCCTGCATAAGGAATGACCCTATTTTTAGAAGTAAAGAATGCGTTCATAAAACCCCATGGATTGAGTGGATCATTTGGCCAGACAAAAGGGAACATATCATATAGAACAGCCAGCCCTGTAGCTACTTGATTTTGCCAGATATCAGGATCAGGAATTCCGATAAAGCCAAATCCGATATCATTGAGTGCAGCTTCCATGAAGGTCGGTTCATCCGAATCGGTATTATGGATCATGTTATGGGTATCTATTGGATTAGAAAGGGCCACTGCATTCCATTCAGCAGTTGAATTGCTTAGGCTTAAACTTCTATTGGTAGCTAATCCTGCATAATAGGGATCACTTAAAAGAATTTCTCGCGCTTTTGTAACATCATAGTAGGGCTCAGCGACACTAGGATTATAGTATTGACTTTCAATACCTAGACAACTTTGTGATAGGTTTCCCCACCCTTCTTGAGCGACATTAAAATAAGTTTCATAATCAAAGGAATATGAAAGGGCCCGTCGTACAGTCCGGTTAACTCCATCGGGCATTGGAAATCCAAAGTTTATCTCAAAAAGTTCTTTAGGGGTCAACCCCCAAAAGGGAGGTTCTAAAGGGGTCGGTGTATTCAGACCTTCCTCACATTTAAAGGTAATATCAATGATGGCTCCATCAGTTTGTACAGGCACGTAATCAAGCAAAGGATCAGCGAGTACAGCGGTATGATCAGTAATCGCTATTTGCATAAGATCGCTACAATAATCAATTTCTCCAGTTAAGAGAGCTGTAGTACGTGATTCAGTATCGGCAAAATGACGAACATATACGTCTGTAATAGAAAACAAGTCGTCAGCCTCAAGAAGTGTCCCATTCCAATAATTGTCATTTTTAATTAAATGTCCTGTTGCGGTCACCGCCTCATCAATGAAATCAAATTTATAAGGACCAGTACCAATCATATGTCCGGGGAAAATTGAAGGATTATCCTGAGGGAAATCTATATGTTCTCCAACCCCGTAAATTGGGGCTGCAGACCAATCACTATAGGACTCCATTGAGATCATATTAAAGTAAGCGCCTTCAAATGCCCCAACCGTATAGGTCCAGGCATTAAATGTAACATTCAATGTGTAGTCATTTATTACTTCTGTTTTATTTATGTTAGGAATCTCATCTCCAAGTCCGAATACGTCATTGCCGACAGCCCATGATAAGTTCCAATTGGGTGTGAATTCATCCTTCCATTGGGAAGTGTCCATCCAAAATAAATCTCGATTTTGGAAGTCACCAGTACCACTTTGATTTCCAGAGATATCAATTGCTCTATCGATATTCCACTTTGCTACAGTTGCGTTCCATTCTGAGTTGTCATGGAACTCAACTCCTTGTCTTAAAGAGAATGCAATTGCTTTAACTCCACCTGTATGACCTCCTTCATCAAGTCTTGGATATATTGTCCAACTTGTTGCAAGGACAGGATGAGCGTCACCATTGAAGTCTGTCCAAACAAGCGTTTCAAGACTAGCCCATAAGTAATAGTTATTTGGAGTGGAAATATATATAGGGGGATCCCAATCTGCCGCACCATATGTTATTCCGCAAACAAAAGATATCGTCGAACCCTGGGCAGTTTTTGGTTTTTCAGCCATTCCAAAGATACCCAAACTAGGCAAAATCGCAGTCATTAGCAACACAATTATGAAAATTTTCTTTAAACGGTTTTTCATCAATATTTTTCACGCTATTTTCAATTAGTTTTTCAAAGTTATGATAAATTATTTATGAGAAATACTGATAACTTATTATATAAAGATTTTGTATTAAAAAATGAGTAAAACCAAGCAATAATTTAGAATTATTCCACAAAGTATAACACTAAAATTATCGATTTTAAAAACGAGTTAATTTACCTTTATGTAAATAATTGCGTGTGGTGAAAATTTAATGGCAAAAGCGAAGAATATGGTATTTTATATTATTAAGCGTATTTTCTTTATGATTCCTATGTTAGTACTAGTCTTAGTAATAACTTTCTTTCTATCACGTATGATGTTTGGGGACCCTGTCTTAAATAAATTGGGGCTCCTACCCGACCCAGATATTATTGCAGCAGAGAGACGAAGAGTGGGATATGATTTACCCTTGTTTACACAGTTATTAATCTATATGAAAAATTTTTTTACAGGTGATTGGGGAACCTCCTATATAGTTTCCGAGGGAGAACCTGTGATTCAACTAATTGGAAAGATATTTCCTAAGACAATTGAATTAGTCATTATTCCAATTCTTATTATTCCAATTATTGGGGTTAAACTTGGTGTAATCTCATCAAAATATAAAGATAAAGCGAAAGATACAATTATTCGAGGAATAGGGATTTTGGGAACTTGTCTTCCAGTTTTCTGGCTTGCAACAATGTTACAATACTTTGTGGGTCATTATATTTCAATTTACACTTATGGGGAACTTAATCTTGAAATTGCATTTCCAAATTCTATATCTTTTTCCCAATATCCTAATCCGAGTTGGCCATTTAGCTCGGGATTTCGAATTGTTGATAGCATTTTGTTTAATGATCAAGCGCTTTTGCAAGATACCATTCTACATCTAATTCTTCCCATGATTTGTATGATTTTCGTTTCATTAGCAGGTATTACAAGGCAAACTCGAGCGAGTATGTTAGAAGTTTTAGAAAAAGATTATATAAGGACAGCACGTGCTAAAGGTAGCCTAGAAAAGACGGTCATTAATAAACATGCTCTTCGAAATGCGTTAATCCCTACAAGTAATCTCATTATTGGTGGTACTGCTGCTAGATTAACTGGAGCATTATTCTTAGAAATAGTTTTTAGTTATACAGGTATGGGATTTTTTATGGTTTCCGCTATTAGATTGGGTGATTATGTCTTAATAAATGGAATTTTAGTATTTACTGCTCTCATTATTCTCAGTGGTACTTTAATTGCTGATGTAATGTATACTATTATCGATCCAAGAATAAGCTATAGGTGAAAATATTGTATGAGTAATGGAATGAATCAAATTTATCCCGAAGAATCAGAACAAAGAACCAAGATTCAAAGATATCTTAAATTTTATTTAGTTCCTGGGTGGCGTAATCCTGAATTTTCTAGAGTTGAATATGAAATAGGGAAGGTAACATCAAAAAGAAGATCATTTAGGCGTATACTTAAACCTTTAACACTCTCAGGCTTTATCATGTTAATATTTATCGCTTTTTGCGCAATATATGCTCCTTGGTTAAGTAAATTTACAGTAGAGGTTTTAACAGATAAGGGGGTTTCCGGAGGAGTCCCTTTTACACCCCCGTCACTTGAACATCCCTTAGGAACAACTAAATATGCGTATGATATCCTAGCAAGATTAATTTGGGGCTGCCGAACCGCGCTTACTTTTGGAATAACCACAATTATGATTGCTGCAGCTGGAGGAATTATAATAGGGACAATTTCTGCTTATTTTGGAGGTTGGATTGATTCATTGATCATGCGTATTGCCGATTTAGTAATGATCTTCCCAGCTTTGATTCTGCTCATTCTTTTTTCACAAATGATAGGTGAGCAATTATCAATTATTTTAGCTCTTTTTGGGATGCTTTCGATACCCGCTTTTGCCAGATTAATGAGATCATCAGTATTCCAAGTAAAGCAAAATCTTTACATTGAAGCTGCTGAGACAGGAGGAGCTAAAAGCCTTAAAATTATGTTTAAGCATATTATCCCTAACGCAATTTCACCTATCATTATAAATTTTTTTGGAGGTGTTGGAGCTGCAATTTTAGGTTTTACAGCGATCGCTTTTTTAGGTTTTGGTGACCAAAATTTACCTGATTGGGGAACTGACATAAATTTTGCTAGAACCAAATTCTCTCAGTATTATGCTGCCTTCTGGCCAGGTTTATTCATATTGATTGCGGTTTTGGGATTCATGTTAATTGGCGATGGATTAAGAGATGCACTCGATCCTAGATTACGTGTTACAACAAAAAGGATGGTATAAAATGTTAGGATTACTCTTTCAATTTGGATACTATGTAAATTATGTGATGATATTAATTGAGACATCTGTCTCTCTGCTTATTGTCTTTTTCATTGCAAAAATAGTTACTAAACCTTTATTAGAGGGAAAAGGAATTACCAAAAAAAAAAAGAACATTAGTGATAACTGTTAATATTATAGTAGTTTTGGGTATTGTTTTAGCTCTTAGATATATTTTTGGAATTTTAGGATTTTTTATTCCGTTTTTTCGTCCGTTCGGCTCAGGGGTGCCTGAAACTTTTGACCAAATCGAATTTGTCTTTTTTGCTATAATCGTAACTATCTTTTTTCCTTTATATAGGGTTTTTCTTAACAAACTAGGAAAAGAAGAGTATTCAAATGGAAGAATACAAGAAACTCATGCACCAAAAAAATATATCAAAAGAGGAGTATCAATGATCGTTATATCTTGGGTTGTTGCTTGTATCTTCCTATCAATCGATTTGTTAGATATTGATATTGGCCATTTAATCCCCCCAGATCCCTTAAATCCTGATTACGATGTGTTTTTACTCGGCTTTGAATGGGCATTTTTTACAATTATTATTGATGTCTCACTCACTATTTTAATTAATAAAATAATTCCAATTGAAAAGCAGCTTTCAAAAGAGGTTCTTCATAATTCAGTGATAGCTGGAAGTCTGATATCATTTTCTGCCTGGTCGCTCCAACTTATTATAGTTGAATTATATCTTACCAGATTCTTTGGTTTAAATTTATATATTCAAGATATTCGGATATTAATTGCTGTGGTTACAGTTATATATCTCTTTTCGTTTTACATTTCACTAAAATTAAAATTTAGACCCGAAGCCTCGAAAAAAAGCATGACCGAAATACAATTAGCTCTACAATTAGAGAAAACTGATAAAAAACAAGACAGTACAGGGATTAAGCAAAAAATAATTTTGAATGTAGAAGATCTTACCACCTATTTCTATACAGAGGAGGGTATTGTGCGGGCAGTAGATGGTGTTTCCTTCAGTATATATGAAGGTGAGGTTCTTGGACTTGTCGGAGAGACGGGGTGCGGAAAATCAGTGACAGCTCTGTCAATTCTTCAATTAATCCGCCCTCCTGGAAAAATTGAGAAAGGAAAAATAAAATTCGGAGACATAGACTTGAATAAAAAAACTGAAATTGAAATTCTACCCTATAGAGGTAGTGAAATCACCATGATCTTTCAAGATCCACTGAATTCTCTTAATCCTGTATTTAAAGTGGGGAATCAGATATCAGAGGTATATCTTTTACATAAAAGAAATGAATTACTGGTTGAGGCTTATAAAAATCAAAACAAAAGTATATACAGTGTAGCAAGGGAATGGAGTCAAGAAATCTTAAGAGAATTAAATATACCTGCTCCCAAACAGGTTTTTGATCGGTATCCTCATGAATTGAGTGGGGGCATGCGACAGAGAATTCAAATAGCGATGGCCCTTGTTTGCAGCCCTAAGCTCCTAATTGCAGATGAGCCAACTACTGCTTTGGACGTGACTGTTCAGAATCAAATTCTCAAATTAATGAAAGATCTAAAGAATAAGTATAATACTTCGATTCTTTTTATTACTCACGATTTGGGAATCATTTCGAAAATGTGTAATCGAGTTGCTGTAATGTATAGTGGTAAAATAGTTGAATATGGTAAGGTGGGTAAGTTATTTACGAACGCATTTCATCCTTATACAAGAGGGCTTATAAGATCTGTACCTATTGTAAAAGAAAAGAAAGACGAGTTGGCAATTATATCGGGAATGGTCCCTAATTTGATTTATCCACCTTCAGGATGTAGGTTTCATCCTCGCTGTGAATATTGTTTCGAACCCTGTGATTCAAAGATCCCAAAAAGTATTGAAGTTGAACCTAATTATTTTGTTGCTTGCCATCTTTACGATCCTCAATATAAAGAGCTTGCTGATATCACTACAAACAAAGTGGAAAAGGATTTAAAAAATATAAATTAAAGATGATTAAAATGTATTTTCCAAGTAATTTACTTAATACTGATATTGTGAATTTGGTTATAATAACTTGTTTAATTTCTGGAATATCACTCCTAGGAGGAATTTTATTCACTAAGTGGTATACAAAAAATAAAAATTGGGAATGTTCAATTAAAGATATAGTTTCGATTAATTTGATTTGGTTTATAATAAATATTTTTCTCGAAATCTTCTTTATTTACTTTTTTGAATATAATCTTTTTTACAATATACCTATTTTTGGCATTGATTTGTTTATTGGCTCAATTATCATTAAAAGAAGATTATCAAAAAAATTTGAAGAATCTTTATTTTTTATGATTGCGATTCTAGCAGTCATTTCTCTTGTGTCAGTGAACTTAAGTCTAATATTTGGGTTAGGTGCTAATTTTGGGTCTCATATGCAAGAGTATTTCTCACCATCTGGGAGGGGAATATTTTTAATCATAATTTTCCCGTTAATTGGATTTATTATAGGAACTCTGAGTTTGAGATCGAGCGTAAAAAAAAACACATGGAATAATCCACTAACAACAGCAATACTAATAAATTTATTATGGTTGATTATTGATATACCTCTTTTCATCATATTGCTTTACTTCTTGAGTGATAATCTAATTTTCATTTTCCTTATTATCACTCTTATAAATATATTAATAGGGGTGAGTGTTTCTAAAACTGTTTTTTACAGAGATTTAAGAGAATCCTTAGAATCTACAAGCATTTCTCAATCAATAATAGGGGTAATATTTATTTTAATAAATGTTAGCTTAGTTTTTTTCCTCATTCTTAATAACTTTGAAGATATGGGAGGATCAGTACTAATTTTTTTTATTTCTGTGACGATCATATTAGGGTTCACCATAATTTTTGTCTATTGGGGTGACAAAATACAACTAATTGGTTTCCAAAGGTTAATTGCCTTAATCAGCATATTACCGGGATTAATTTACATAACTAATACCTTTTTCACTCAACATGAAGCCTTTGCTGATAATTTCATCTCTGTCATAGTTGGGAGTTTAATTTATTCAATTATTAGTGGATTTATCCTTAAAACTATTTCCTATACAACCATTTCATTTCAAAAAATTAGAAAACTGACAGTTCTTAAAAAAGGTAAAATTATCTTGCAAGTTGAGAATCTTAAAGTTCATTATCCTCTTATCGGAGGATTTCTTAAAAGACAAATCGGTGCTGTAAAAGCTGTTGATGGGATTTCGTTTGATATAAAAACATGGGAAACAATTGGCTTAGTAGGAGAAAGTGGGTGTGGTAAAACAACAGTGGCTAAAGCAATTTTGGGTTTAGTCAAAAAAGAAGAGGGAACTATCTATTTTAACAGTGAACCCATCCCTGAAGTATATAACTCTAATTTAAGACAAAAAATTCAGATTGTTTTCCAAGATCCCGATGCATCTTTAAATCCACGCATGAAGGTGGTTGATATAATTAGCGAGCCACTAAGAAATTTGCTTGGGATTACTAAAAAAAAGGAACTTAGAAAGCAAGTGTTGAGACTAATGGAAGAGGTTTCTTTGAAACGAGAACATTTAGACCGATATCCCCATGAATTTTCAGGAGGACAAAAACAAAGAATTATTATCGCAAGAGCATTAGCGTGTAACCCAGAGCTGATAATTCTGGATGAACCTACATCTGCTCTTGATGTATCTGTACAAGCCCAAATCCTTAATTTACTCAAGAACTTACAAAAAACCTATGGTTATGGTTTTTTATTTATTACACACAACTTAGCTGTAGTAAGCCATATTGCTGAACGTGTCGCGGTTATGTATCTTGGTAAGTTTGTTGAGATTGGAAATACTAGCCAAATTTTCACCAATCCCTCACATCCTTATACTCAAGCTCTTCTTGCTTCAAGATCTGAAATTGATCCTTACAAACAAGATATTAGTTTTGTTATAGAGGGTGAAGTTCCTAGTCCAATAAATCCTCCATCGGGATGCCCGTTCAACCCTCGATGTTCATCTGAGGCTCGAACAGAAGAATGTGAGTATAAATCAACGGAAAAAATAAAAATCGAAGAGGCACATTTTATTTGGTGTAAAAAACACTCTTAATACCCCTAATTAGTATAGGTGTTATCTCAAAAATGATAATAAAAGAAGATTTAGAAGAAGCAAAGGAAAGAATGAAATTATGGTGGGATCACGAAACTACAGATAGACCCACAATAGCTTATAATATACCAGAGGGTGCGAATTCTGCGACGGCCCTTCTATCCTCTGGGGCACTGAATTATGATCTAGGCAAGGATTGGGATGGAATAGAACCGATACTAGACACCCTTGAGAATAATAGTGATGGTTTAGTTTGGGGGGGTGAATGCATTCCAAGATATTTTCCTAATTATGGTCCGGGGTCAATGGCTGCGGTTTTAGGAATAACTCCTGAATATAAATCAGGTACAATGTGGTTTCATAAGAGAACAGATGTGAAAGATATTGTGAATCTTCTTGAGAATGCCAAGTTAAACAACGATAATGAGTGGTATGTCCGTTTAAAGCGCACAACAGAAATCGCCGCTAAACGAGGAGCAAAAAATAATTATTGCGTTGCTATGACTGATTTAGGTGGGATACTTGATATTTTAGTATCATTTCTAGGCCCTCAAGAGATAATCATTCAAATGCGAAGAAATCCAGACCTTATAGATACTTGTAGAGCGATTATTATGGAAAAATATCTAAAGATATACGATGAACTACAAGATATAATTAATAAATACGTAGATGGATGTGACTCTTGGTTAAATCTTTGGTGCCCAAAGCGCTATTACACGATGCAAAGTGATTTTTGTGTAATGCTTAATCAGGAGTATTTTGAAAGGTTTGTGCTTCCCGACTTAAAAGAGCAGGCAGAACATATGGACTACTCCTTTTACCATTTAGATGGACCTGAACAAATTAGATTTTTAGATGATATTTTAAAAGTAGTTGATGGAATTCAGTATGTACCTGGAGCAAAACCGGGCATGCCACAAGATGGTGCTGATGAATGGGTGCCACTTTATAAGAAGATACAAAAAGCTGGAAAGAATATTCATATGACAATTTTGGATTGCCCAATGGTCCCAAAGGTTTACAATAAATTAGACCCTAAAGGATTGTTCGTCTACGCGGTGTATTTTACTAAGGGTCTTGCTGAATGTTATTTACCAAAATTTGTAGGGGGAGATGGGGGAGAGCTTTTTAATAAGGTTTCAAGGTGGGCAGAAGATAATAAAATTGAAAAGATTAGTAGAGCAAAGTTAAGAGAATACACAACAGAAAATGATATACAAATTACTAAATCTCTTGAAAGCCAAATAATAAGAGATTTAAGAAAAGAGAGAAGCGTTTTTACATATATCCCAGACATTGAATAAATCAATAAATTTTAAGGTATAAAAATGTCTTTGGAAGATAAAAAGCATAAAACTAATATCCTACTGATAACAACCGATGAGCAAAGATTTGATACGCTTGGGTGTAATAATAATTCACATATTAAAACACCAAATCTTGATCGTTTGGCTACAGAAGGTATTAATTTCATAAATCATACTTGTTCTTCTCCCATCTGTACTCCTTCTAGAGCATCCATTCTTACAGGACAGTATTGTAGGACTCACGGAGCTTGGGACGTAGGTTATACATTGGATAATAGCCCAAATGGATTAGCAGAACGATTATTTAAAGAGGGATATATTTGTGGTATTTTTGGAAAGGCACATTTTGAACCAGAATTAAGTAATTTTGTAGAGAACATGAATCACGATGATAGATACTATGGATTTTCTGAATTTCAATTAACAGAAGATAATTTAATTGGAGAATATCTTAAGTGGGTTAAAGATAACCATCCTAAGTATTTTCGAAAAGCATTAAAACTTGGAAATGAGAGTACAAGTGCACCTTATGTTGATTATGGTAACTCTCTCATGCGAGATGAGGAACACATTAAGGCAGTCTTTACTTCTGAAATCCCTGAAAATTTGCATCAGACAGCATGGATTACAGATAAAACAATTGATTTTATAAAAGAGCACGCTGGAAAAAAACAACTTTTTATGGCATGGTGTTCTTATGTTGATCCACACCATCCTTGGACCCCTCCAGAGCCTTTCGCCTCGATGTATGACCCAAAAAAACTTCCAATACCAGAAAGAATGAAAGGTGAAGAAAAATATATACCACCATTTTATTATTATGCAAAAAATCTTCCTGATTCTGAATTACAGCGAATGTGTGCAGCTTATTATGGTATGATATCCCATATAGATCATCATATAGGTAGAATTTTTAAATCCCTTAAAGAAATTAACCAATTAGAACAAACAATTATAATCTTTACCAGTGATCATGGAGATTTTAACGGAGATCACGGACTTATACGGAAGGGAATTTTCATGTTTGATAACATTTTAAAAGTGCCTTTATTAATTAGACTTCCAAATCAAGTACATGCGAGAACAACCTATAAAGGAAACACCCAACACGAAGATCTTTTTCCAAGTCTTTTCAAATATCTAAATATTCCAATTCCAGATGAAGTTCAAGGTGAATCTTTTACTTCAGTCTTGTCCAACGGAGTAAACGGTAAATCAAGAGAATATTCCTTTTTTGAATATTACAAATATGCGGTAGGTGTCAGCAAAGGACCATGGAAGTTGATATATTATCCCCCAAAAAACTGGCCATGGAAAAATTTTCCACAAATAGAAAACACTAAAGAGGTATTTCAGATTGTGTCTTTACCAAAGCGGGGAAACGGATTCGTATTAACTAACTCGGAAGAAGATCCCTTGGAGTATGATAATCTTATTGGCGATGAGGAGCATTTAGATATTGAAAGTGAATTGAAAGATACACTTTTTAAATGGGTAATAGAGACTCCCTTGTATTATCCTAAAAAGCCCTATACATGGTAATCTAATTGCCAACTTGTAAGTGTTTCATTTAAAAAAAAACTAATTTTAAGAAAAATACTAATTTTATAAATAGAAATCTCTTCTTATATTGCATAGATTTCTAAATCTTCTATTCAAGTCGATATTAGAATAATTTTATAATTATAAATAATCGAATAAATTGGTGCAATATAATGGTGGACCGTTTAAAGGATAAAATAGCAATTATTATAGGAGCAGGACAACAACCAGGCGAGACTATTGGAAATGGAAGAGCCATGTCAATTCTTTTCGCACGTGAAGGGGCTAAGGTAATGCTTGTTGATAGAGATATTGACTCAGCAAAGGATACAAAATCCATGATAAATAAAGAAGGTGGAGAATCTTTCGTTTTCAAAGCAGATGTCATTAAGGAGAATGAATGCCAAGGACTAGCAGAAAAATGTGTTGAAGTTTATGGTAAAATCGATATTCTTGTAAACAACGTTGGTATAGCCTCAGGAGATAGGAAGTTGGTAGATTTGAGTGAAGAGGTATGGGATAAGATTTTCAACGTAAACCTTAAGGGGATGTTTTTTGTATGTAAGTACGTATTACCCGTAATGGAGAAACAGGAAAGTGGTTCAATAATAAATATTTCTTCTGTTGCTGCCGTTGCTTCTACTCGGTATGTAGCCTATAAAATTTCGAAATCAGGAGTTAATTCATTAACTCATCAACTTGCGATGAAATATGCTAAAAATGGTATACGAGTTAATGCCATTATGCCAGGCTTAATGAATACTCCAATGGCGATTGAAGGAATTTCCAAGGCCAGAGGGATAAGCAAAGAGGAATTAATAGAAATTAGGAATAACATGGTTCCTTTAAAGGGAGGAATGGGGAGCGGGTGGGATATAGCTAATGCCGCGCTTTTCCTTGCTTCAGATGAAGCTAAATTTATTACTTCTATCACTCTTCCTGTAGACGGAGGTCAAAGTTCAAAAATTGGTTGATTTTTCCGGATTTTAATTTTCCTTCTTATTGCTCACAAGGACAATAACTTAACAAAAATAATAAAAAAATTAATTTACTCCCAACCTTTTATTACAATTGTCAATACGCATTGGCAGCAAAATTTTTAATAATCAATCAAAAAATTACCTAGAAATTTAGAGTTAAAGATTTATGAAGAAATTACGATGCTTTACTTTTTTTACAATTGGATTGATACTCTTTTTTCCTTTTGTTAATGTAGCTTCAGCTCAAGCGTGGTATGTTGGAGTCAAAGAAGGAAATAATCATTTGTGGAAACTCGGGATATATAACGGGAATTTTCAAGGATGGTTTGAAGATGATTTGGAAGAAACTCTGGGGAACTTCTTTCCCATAGGACCAATTAATTTAACAAGACTATATATTGATGGGATAGCATCGTCAATTAATGCACCTCAAACCTATTGGTTTTTAAACGTAACATCTTTCGGCCCACAAATAACGAGCACTCTGCTTTCTCCTTATGATAATACCCAAATCACTTCAACACCCGTTTATGGAAGAGGGGGATGGGCTTTACCACATGATTTGAGTTACAACGCATTTTATGACGGAGTATGGAACGTTGTGAATAACACCTCAAGTTTTTTAAGGCAAACATTAAATTTGACTCTCGCATTTAGCCCTTATGGGATTATGTACGTTCCGTTGGCACCCAAATTTATTAAATGGGGTTCATTTGCAACAGAGTTTAATGAACTCATGGATTCTAGAGGAGGGTTATATGATAATGTTTCTACTGTAGCTTTATCAAACGGATATTCACTACACGTCCCATCGTGGGGATTTGAGAACAATACTAAACCTATAGAAATAAAAGTGCTCTATGGCTCTAGTGGAACTCTTATAAATTATGAATTTCGGTATGGTGGATTACTTTTGACTAATTATGTATTTCATATCGACCCACTCATACCTGAGGGTTTAGTTCTTACGATTGTGTGGAGTATTGTTGTTTTTGCTGTTGTCGTACTTCTGGTTTTACTCGCAAGAAAACTTACCAAAAAAACTGTGTATATAGGGGTTTAATATATTTTACCACAATGTCATTGATTCTGCAAACAGTTTCCGAAGATCTTCAGCGCTTGCTGGTCTTGGGGATAATTTTGTAACACGATGCTGTGGGAGTGTGCCTTGAACCATTTCGTCAATATCACTATTCCCGTAACCAACCGCTCTAAGTCCATTTGGTATCCCTGTCGCTTTCATGAGTTCTATAAATCTTTCAGCAATCGCGTCCCCTGCATCCTTAGCTTCTAAACCCGATGTGTCAACGCCCATTAATTGAGCAACATATAAATGCAACTCAGGATCTATACTCGCAGTAAAACGGAATACTGCGGGAGAAACGAGTACTACACCCATACCATGAGGAATTATAGGATGGTCGGATTTAACTCCCTCAGGGACATATTCCTTAACCATGCCAGATACCGGATAAGACATCCCATGAGCGAGATGAACCCCTGCATTTCCAAAACCGATGCCTGCAAAGGTAGAAGCCAATATCATCTCTGCTCGCGCTTCATCATCTGAAGGATCTTGAACTACACTAACTATATTTTTTGCTACCATTTCCACCGCTCTTGATGCCCATAGATGACTGATGGGATTAGCACCTTGATAAGCTGGTCGCAAATCAAGACTTTCTGGAGCGGGTCGTTTATTGTACGGTATGGCAGTAATTGATTCAACCGCATGGCAAAGAACATCAAATCCGCATGATGCGGTAGCGATTTTTGGTACTGTTCGAGTGTTGTTTGGATCTACGATTCCTATAATAGGACGTAAAGTTCGGTGAGCAATCCCTGTTTTAGCATGCATTTTTACTAAATCAAAAATTGCCACACCGGTTGTCTCACTTCCTGTTCCTGCAGTCGTAGGTATTGCGATCATTGGCTTCAGAGACCCAGGTACGGGAAGACCTTTTCCGATTGGTTTATTTACATAATCTAAAAATTCAGCAGGATGAGTAGAAAATAGATTTGCTATTTTCGCGGTATCCATACTTGATCCACCCCCGACACCAAGAAATCCATCAAAATTACCCTCTATCGCAAATTTAATAGCAGTTTTGAAGGATTCATCAGTAGGTTCAACCCGTACTTTATCAAATAAGACGGTTTTTATTCCTTCTTCCTCCAAAGCCTTAAGGGTCACAGTTACAGGCTCGCTATCTGTAAGGTTTGGATCTGTAACCACCATAACTTTTTTTGAGCCAAGTTTTTTCATATCATAGCCAACTTCTTTGGTTACCCCAGGACCAAACTTAATGCTGGAAGTATCCATCGTAAAGGCCGTTTCAAACGTCATAATTTTCAATCCTTTCTTTTTTTATTATAGATTAAATAATTTTTAATACTCCTTTATTTAAAACGATTTTATTACTCTAGTCCCACTCAATCTTAGTACTGCTACCATGGAATTTCTCAATTATCACGCGCTCTTGTGTAAAGAATTTTAACGCTTCATATCCTTGAGCCCTTAAAGTGCCAAAAAACGAATCTCTTGCCCCTGCAAATGGGAACCACGCCAACGGTGCTACTACACCAATATTTATTCCAAGTTGGATATTTTTCACTCCACTACGAAATCTTCTAGCTTCTTCCCCACTCTCGGTATAAATCGTAACTGCATTCCCTTTTGGGTTCTGATTAATGATTTCTATTGCCTTCTCTAGACTATCTACCCGATCAAGACAAGCAACGGGTCCAAATACCTCCTCATCATAAAGTTTCATACCGGGTTTTGCGTTTTCAAAAAGACACGGACCCAAGAAGTAACCCCTTTCATATCCATCCACTTTTGTGTTTCTGCCATCTAAAAACAGTGTGGCTCCCTCATCAATACCTTCTTGTATTTGACTAAGTAATTTATTTAGTGATTTTTTCGATACTACGGGCCCCATGAATGTCTCTTTATCCATCCCATACCCAAGCTTAAGTGATTTCGTAGTATCCAAGATTTTTTCTTTTACCTTTTCATAGAAAGGTTGGTCCCCAACAATCATAACAACTGCTCCAGATAAACATCGCTGACCAGAATTACCAAAGAGTGAATTCATTAAATTGGTCATCAATAAATCGACATTAGCTTTCTTGGTAATTACTAAAAAATTGTTAGCACCTCCATGACATTGAGCTCGCTTACATAAGCTACTTGCTTTTTTATATATTGCTTGAGCTACGGGAGTTGACCCAACACTTGACACCCCAACAACATCGGGATGCTCAATTAGTTGATTTGCAGTTTCCACATCACCATGAAGGTAACTAATAACACCAGGAGGGAATCCTGCTTCATCAATATACTTAAAGATACTTTGTAAGGCAAGTGGTGTTTGCTCATTTGATTTAATAATGTATGTATTTCCCGCAGCTACCGCAAACGGCCAAAACCAGAATGGAACCATTGCCGGAAAATTAAAAGGTGGAATCATAATGAAGACACCTAAGGGTTCAAGAACCGAATATTCATCGATACCCGTTGCGATATTAGGCATGTATTCACCTTTCTGATATTCTGGTACTACAAATGCCGCTTCAATCATTTGGTAAGTTCGAACGACTTCTCCTACTGCCGCATTCCACTCTTTCCCGTGATTAATTACAATTGATTCAGCAATTTCATCAACATTTTTTTTTATTAAATCTAAAAGTCGGAAAAATGGTTGTATCCTCTGAACTCCCGGCACTTTGCTCCACTCTAAAAATGCTTTTTTCGCAGCTCTTACAGTTAAATCTACTTCCTCTTTTGTTGAGATGGGAACTT
>JAEOTL010000137.1 GCA_016839845.1 Promethearchaeota archaeon | reverse complement strand
CCCATGTCTTTAAGGCAACAAATTAAGACACAGAAGATGGTTGCCGCTAATCTTGGTTTGTTTTCGAAAGGATTAGCGGAGAGAAATTCTGAAGCAGTAGTCTCAAAAGCTATATACCAGTGGGAACTTAACGGATTAAACCTGATCTGAAGCCCTAACGGTTCAATGTAACTAGATAAATGAGTAATTAAATTATGAAAATATACCGATTCATTTTTACCGTAAAGGTTTAACTTCTTTAAAACTTCTTCTTTAGTCGCACCAATTTGCACATTATTAGTTTTTTCACTTAATAAATGCATTAAAATAGTAAGTTCATTCATACAGTTTATCAACACCTCATAGATATAAGAATTTTGTCTCTTTTTGATATTTTATTTTTCCCATTTGAAGTAAATGGAGTATATATACAAATTTTTCATAAATTTTAATTTGATCTTTCTCTTCTTCAAAGATTTCATCAAAAGCACAAGGTAATTTATCCTTAATTGATTCAAAGAAATTAGTGATCTTTTCAGAAAATTTATACTCAGGAACTTCAAGCAAAAAATTTTGGTTTGTTTCTACTTTATCTAAATGTTTGATTGGTGGTTGAGTTATATGTCCAAAGCTTAACCTTTCTTGTGAGGTGGTAAGAAAATCAAATGAAAGAGTTTCAATATTAAATGATTTTATCCAGCATCCTTCAAGTAGTTGTAGAATATCTGAATCTTCTGGCTTTGATTTTAGAAACATGAAGAAGGATTCTTTTCTATCCAACTGATTAATTAGAGTCTTCAATTCTTCGTATTTTTGGAGTAAGAGGTGGAATGCATCATTATAAATAGAAGAAGAATTATCAATATTTTTTACTGTAATAGACTTTTTTAAGGTTTCAAATATAGGGGCTAATTCTATATCGAGCATTGAAACCTCTCCTGAAAGAACTTTGACTTGAATTTCTTTCATCGTTTTATTTATTTCTTCAGTTAAATCTTCACGGCTACTCATAGGTCTATTTTTTAGTAATGATTTTAGGTTTAAATACTGAAGAGATTTCCTTTTTTCCAACTCTTGCGATCCCAATAATTTTTTCTGCTAAGAGAAATAAAGCAGATGAGGATGTAGGTAAAAACATAAATAACTGGATTGGGTTTTGCTCTAATGTTGATTTTATCAATTGATAGGCAACTTCTGAGTTCTTCTCATCTAAGAACATCCCAGCCTCATCAAGCATGCATAAAGGGGAAGGCTTAATCTCTTGGAGAGATAAGATAAGGCAAATTGAAATTAAAGAAACTTGTCCCCCACTTAATGCTGTAAAAGATTTTAATTGTTCTTTAGAAGTTGCTGCCTTTATATTTACTCCCAGATCTTCAAAATTTCCCGTCAATTCAAGTGAACAGTATGATTTAATTTGAGAATCTTCAAACTTTTGATTCACTTTCGTCTGTAAGCTCTCAAGAACACCACTAAATTTATCATAATACGTTTTTTCCAATTTAATCTCTGTCCTTATCGCAGCTTTTATGTCCTTTTCAATATTCTCTCGATTTTTATTAAGCTCTTTAAGAGAAACAATGATTTGGTCCTTCTCGACTAACAATGAATCATCGACATCCAAGTAATTCAGTAATTTTTTATCTATTTTTTGAATATCTTCATTTATTTCGTTTAAAGGTCGAATTTTCATTACTTGGTCAGAGATAAGAGGCCCTATTTCAGATTCAATTCGAGCAAGGTCATTTTCTTTCATTGATAAATCTTGATTCATCGAATTTAATTTAACATTTTCTTGTTCCAGTTGTATAGTTATTTGGATACTTTGTTTTTCTCTCTCACTTTTCTTTGTTTGATATTGGATTTTAACCTCTTTCGATTTTAAAACACTTTCTTCCGATTTATTAATCTCGTCCTCAACATTTTCCAACTCTCGGTAAGTTTCAAAGGCAGTTTTATCTGCTTTCTGAAAATTCTCTTTTAACTTCACAAGTTCTTGTTTTTTGGCGGTTAATTCATTCTTATGTTGAGTCATTTCCGCTGTGACTTCTTTTGCGATATCTAAATTCTCTTTGAGTTTAATTTCCCATTTCTTTTTTTCTTCATTTAGAGATGTTAATATTGGTGGTATTTCATTGATTCTTTCATTCCACTTAAAAAAATCAGGATCAGTTTGGTTTTTTAACTCTGAAATCTTAACTTCTGTGTTTTTTACCTTCCCTTTTAATTGTGAATTTTCATTCTCTAAATCATGCATTTGGGTATATAGTTGATTCTTTTTTGCAGTGATCCTTTGTTTCTGATGAAAAATATAGAGGAGATCACTGAATGCTTCCTTTTTCTTGAAAATTTCACGTTGTTTAGTATCAATTTGAGATTGTTCAACTCGTAAGTTTGAGATTTCATCATTTAATGATTTAATTTCTGATTCTAACACGTCTGATTGTTCTTTCTGGGTAGCTGCACTTAAAAAACCCTTTAACCTCTTAACGAATGGAGTTTCGTACGCATATTTATATGAAATAATCTGTTCTCCTGTTAATGTAACGCATTTTCCTTTGAATCCTAGTTTATTATAGATTTCTCTCCCCGATCTGTAATTTTTCACAACCAGGCAGTTCTTTACCTTAGAGTAAACCACCTTTTTAATATCAATATCATTATCAACGATTCTTATAAGTTCTGCTAGATATCCAAGCACCCCTTCAAATGATACTTCTCTCAATGGGACAATGTTTAATTTCTTAGTGAGATATATATTGCAGTACGCCCGATATTTCTCCTTTAGACGATTTAATAGGGTTAGAGTATCCCAATCTTCCGCAATAAAACTATAAAGCAATTTTTCTCCAAGAACCGATTCAATCGCATAACTTAATTCATCATCATATTTTAAATACTCAATCAAGGGGCCCTTAACTCTTAAATCTCTTTTTCGTATCTCCTCCTTAAGAATAGAAATGCTCGAAGGAAGGATAACCCGACGTTCTCTTAGTGATGATTGGAGAACTTTTAACTTAGAAATTTTTTTTGACTTTTCAAACTCCAATTGCTTTATTTCTGTTTCTATTTTATACAACCTTGATGAGACTTCATTGAGTTGTTTATCAAGTTCTGTCAACAAGTTTTTTGAAGGATTATCTAAAAACCATTTATTTTTTTCTAATTTATGGTCTATATCCTGAAAACTCTGGAATAACTGATTGATCTCATCATCTAATGAATCAATTATATTCTCGTTTGCTTGAATACTTTGTTGAATGGTTTTTTTCTCGAGCATTAAATTATTGTATTCATCTAATAGGGCTTTGTTAAGTTTGATTTTCTTTACTAACTGTCCCTGTTCTTTAATCAAAGTGTCAATTTGAGTATCCAAGCCTGAAAGTTCACTCTTTATTATGGTTATCTCACCATCTAAACTCCCTTTTTGCTTATCAAAGTTATCTACTCGCTTCTCTAATTCGGTGACTTCTTTGGATACATTATCTAATTTCTGTTTCGCTTGTATCTTTTCTTTTTGCCAATTTTGAATTTTATTAATTAATTCTTGTTGCTTATAATTTAATTCCCCTAGTTTTCTAGAAATCTTGGTGATCTTTTGGTCTTCTCTTTCGATTTTTTGAATCAAATCGTCTATTTCTTGAGTACTTTTTTCATTTTTCTTCTTGATTTCAGCAATTACTGTATTGAGATTAGCTATTAACTGCTTAATATTGACAATATCTTTTTCTAATTGCTCTCGATTCGCCCATAAGAGCTCATCATTAAACTTTTGTCTAACTTCCAACAATTTGTGTTTCTCTTCCAAACGTTCTATTTTAGGAGTTAAAAGGTCTAAGCTTATATTTAATGTATTTTTCCTAGATGTCAAAGATTTTAAATCATTATTTAACGTCAGAACATTCATCTTTTGATTGAGGATCTCCTCTCGTAGAGATTTTAATCCGATCCCTTCCTCAAGGAATAAACATAATTCTGTAGGTTTTAAGTTTTTAATGGCATCGATTTTTCCCTGACTTACAAATGCAAACTGATTATCGGGGTTGAGGTTTAAATCTCTAATTTCCCTCTGGACCTCATGAGCTTGAACTCTCAAAAATGCTGGGTCTTTCTTATGTTGCATTTCAAAATAGGGGGATTGACCTTTAATTACATATCTTCTAATTTTTAATAGATCTCCTGTGGTTTGGATGTGGACCTCAACCATCGCATGAGATTGACCATTTCGGATAAAATTTGACCATTTGGTATAGCGATCATCTCGTTCATTGCTGCCCAGAGCAAATTTAATCGCTTGAAAAATAGAGGTTTTTCCGCTCCAATTTGGCCCTACGATAATGACAAATTTAGCGTTCCCAAAATCAACTTCATCTTTCTGGAATGATAAAAAATTTTCTAAAATAACTTTCTTAATATGAGTTGCATTGGTTTGATTTTCCAATCCATTTTTCCCTTTAAGGCTAGAACTTCCTTGACTTGTCATTTATTTCCCAAATGCTTGTTTTATCCGATCAACTCTCTTTTTTGCCTTTTCTAGATTAATTTGAGCCGTTTTAGGATGATAATTTAATATGAAAGGATACTTTGCGAGTAACAATCTATCATTTTCCTCCAATGGTTCTTTTTTTTCAAGTTTATCGATGACGAGGACGAGCTCGTTATAATTTAAGAAAGCCGCGTTCTCATATAATTGACCTAACATAAAATCTGACATTCGTGAATCTCGAATATGATTCAAATAATCATCACTATTCCGAATCGTCAGGTCTTCTTCCTCCTCTCCCACAGAACTAGGCAAGAATTCTTGTTGTGATTTTTCAATTTTGTTATCGATTTGCTGATGTTCTAAATTAATAGACGAATAACTCGGTATAAATTCACCAGATTCAATAATCTCAAGTAGAAGATGCGTAATTTCATTACTAGTATCGTTTAATTCAGAGTTTAAGAAATGTTTAAAAATACCAATCTTTAATAATTGGGTTATATCTTTTATCTCCCAATTTTCAGTAGAAGTGAGTAGTGCATTCACATCAAAAACAATTTTAGGATTGTTCTCAAAAAAATCTCGGTACACTGTTTCTCTTTCAATTTTTCCTAAGAGTGGTACTTTAACAAATAAATCAAAGATTGAAAATAGATGTGATGATACTTTTATAATGTCTCGAATATCACTATTAATCCATATTAGGATTGAGTTGGAGTTTATAAAATTGGGAATAGTATCATTTTGCATATTAAAGAAAAACTGTAGAATATTTAACCCTTTAAAAATTTCCTTAAGATCTATATGTTGATTAATTAAAATCAATCTTCTTTCAATTTTCTGTTCAGAATCACTTAAAGGTTCCTCAAGAGTTTCTTCTTCAGAAGTAAAATTAGATTTGGTGAGAGAAGTACTCCCAATCGCTTTAAAAATTGAGGGAAAATGTTTTAGGAACTTCTCTGGCTCTCTTCTAATCTCATTAATTCTTAACTCGATTAATTCTAAATGATAATTCATCGATATTAATTTGATAAATTCTTCAATATCTGTCCCGGGATTTACATTTATTAGAATCGCCCCTTTGGGGCTTAAATACTCCTCTAATACTGTATCGTGGTCAAAAGTTGCCATCGATTTTATGTAAGTAATAATATCGTTGTACTTATCCCGATAAAAAATCTCATTTTTATTTATTTTGATCTCTGAAGGTGAAATTACTCGAAAATATCTTGAAAACTCTGGAACCTTATTTAAATCCTCCATTGAAAGTTTCAACTACGTGTTAATTGAATTTTATGAACATTATTTT
>JAEOTL010000442.1 GCA_016839845.1 Promethearchaeota archaeon | reverse complement strand
TGGGGTTATTCAAATATTGCTTTTCAAGAATGTTATAGATGTGGATTATTAGTCCAAACATTTAAGTAATAAAAACCTAAAAATTTTATCCGAGATATTAAAATTATCTCTTTTTTTTACTTTCTATTGTAGTTTAAATTTCTGATATTCAGAACTGCATGGATGATTATCAGTAACCCAAAACTCCCTTTTCGTTGGAAGAACAATTATTGATCCTAAAGTTCCTGCTGCTGGACCATGGGTACATACTGTGAAGTCATCTGGTTCTCTATTATCATGGTCACTTAAAATCTTTTTAATGGTTTCTATATTAATTTTACCTCTATGTTTTTTTAATAACTCAATTTCTCTCTGATAGCGTCTTATTGGAGATTCAATGGGATTAATATCCATATCATCCATTTTAAACCGTACATATTCAGGTAAGTTAGCATCTTTTAATTCTTCAGTTTGATAATGGTTTGTATGAGCTAAAATTCCATCTTTAGGTCTACGAATTGCATATCGAGTGCTTGTTGTCTCAATAACACAGGTGTCTCCAGAGGTATCCATAAGCCCATAGTGGCATCCGTTTGACCGACTAGTGAAATTAGTAATATAATTGATGGCTTCTTGGGTTGTCGCACAAGTTTCTAAAACTTGCTGTACTATAAAAGTACCAGGTACACCCTTCAACCTAAAGTCAAGTGGTTTTGTCTTCCAAGAACGGCCATAATTATACCCTATTGCCAACCCTTTCTCATTCATTCCCATATGGCAACCCGATAGTGGATATTGGGTAAAATTTATATTTCTATAACCCTCATCAGGCGTCTCTTCTCGAACTACTTGAAATGGTTGGAGAACGTTAGGAAAATCATAATTACGCCCAAAGATCATTGAGTTGTCTGTAGTAACCTCAGGAAGTGCAAAAACCATTGAACAAGCTTGAACTGGAGGATTTTTATAGAGAGATTTTGGATCACCAGACATTACCTCGATAAAGTGAGCTCCATGAACGATATATCTTTTTACAGAGGCTGCCTTACTTATTGACATCATTTTCTCATATTGATTAGGAACTGATCGTTGTAGAGACTTCTTAATATTTTTTTTACCCATAATTCCTAAACCAAGTTTGATTATTGAGAGTGGTATTAATTTCGAGGTGACTTCTGAAAACATTTTTGAGTGAAAGACAATATCAAACATATTATGAATTTTATCTTTCAATTGTTCTCCCTGTTGGAATCCTCTCTCAACATGATTACCCTTTAATCTAATAAAATCAACCATAATAAATTCCTATTTATATTCCTTTAATATTATAATCAAAATAAGAAAAAAAAAAGAGTTTTTGTTATAGTTTTTTCTCCTGAATCCTTAATAAGATAATTGCTATTAAAACGATAGATAATGCAACTATAATCTGGATAATTCCAATAAAGGGAATCTGATCTGCGAAAATATCACCTAAAGCTAATGAAATCACCAAAGTAGCCAACTCAAATAACGCAAGGTAATTAAGGATCGCTAGAAATTTGTTCTCTATTGCTGAAGATTTAGTGTTAAGTGTACTTCTTTGTCTATTTAGAGTCTTTCTAATCCTATTAATAACATCATCAGTTGCTTTTGAAAAGGTAAAACCATCTAATTTATCAATTTGTTCATTGAACATGCTTGTCTTAAATGTACTTGTAAACAATAACCGAGTAATTTTTGATATTATTACATCTTCATTTAATTCTAGTATAATTCTATTTAGATCAGTTTCTAATTTTTCCAACTTATCAATTTTGTCATTTAAAGTTAAATCTTCTTCCTGCGCTCTAGTTTCTGAAAGAATTCTATCAAATTCTTCAGCGACGACTAAAATATTCTCCATGTGCATTAAAATTAAAAATCTTTGAACATTGCCAACTTCGGGTCCAAAAAGAGTATCAAGTAATAGATTTTTCATAGTATACGGATCTAATAAACCTGGTCCAGGAATTACTACATTACCCGCATGAGTTATCATTACAAATTCATCTTTATAGGGAGCGAGATTTTTAAGTTTAATTTGGTCCCTGTAAGCAACTGGATCTAATTCTCGATATTTATCTGTTCGTAGGGTAAGTCCAATCGAATAATGAGCGTTTTTTCCAATTTCATCACCAACAAATCTGTAATCTGATCTATTAAAATCTGGTCTAGCATCCCAAATGATCCATGTATGATGCCAGGGTTCCAGAGAAGATTCTAATTTGGACTTATCTGGATAATTAGCTTTTTTTAAAAGATTTATAACATTGTCTCTTATTTCTATAAATTTTTCTGTAATAGGTTTACCAGTACTCTTTAGTATCATATTAGAGGGCTGAGAGATTTCAATGAAGTCTTCGATTTTATGATAATTTTCAAACAAGAGTTCGCAATGAATAACAAGGACACTTCCATAATGAATATGACCTTCTAACCGAATTTTCCCAACAACAGTTGGAATTGTAGAGCAAGAAAATTCATCTGAAGTTCCTATCTTAAAGCATACCGGAGCATAATTATGTGATTGACTAGAAATCCACTTTAATGGTTGATCGACTTTTTGTCCTGTTCTTGGATCCTCAATTTTAAATCTATAATCTTTATAGAGTTTCAAGGAGCCTTCTCGTTCTAGGAAAGTTCGAAGTTTTGGTAACTCGAAATACAAACCTAATTCGTAGAATTTCCAAAAAACAAGAGTTACTTTGAATGTGTATTCTTCTTCTGCTGTTGTATATGTCATAAATATCCCTTAAAAATTGTTAATATATACTATGTTTCTTAGAAATTTAAAATAATCTCATTTTTCTAAAAAGCATATTCATCACAATAGCATTTTAAAATGAAGTTTTATTAATTTCGGATGGAAAGAATCCAAAACCATTCTTATTAATACTCTCCAAAATAAATTAAGATTATTTATATAGGAATATGACTGATTTTATAATATTATATAATTACTACATTTAGGACTAAATCAAGATTCATGCAAATTTCTTATAACTGACCTATTCAGCTCTCGGATTCTTTGTAAAATCAAAACATAAAGAGTGAACGAAATCTAATGACAGAAGAGAAAGAAAAAAAGAGTGAAATAAAGGATTTACAAGAAGATTTAAAGCAAGCAAGAGAACTCTTTGATCTTGGACAGTTTAATGATGCATACAATAGTGCTGAACATATCTACAAAGAGAGTCAATTTTTAAAAGATAATATTCTGGTGTTTGATGCTCTTATGATTATGACTGAAATTCCAATTATTTTAGGCAATTTTGAAACAATACCTGATCTAATCTCTAAAGGGGAACGCCTATTTCAAACTTTCATTGATGAATCATTAAAAGAAATTGATGAAAAAAAAGCTGAATTACTTAGAATAAAAGGAAGTTATTATTTTTTTCAAGGGGTGTTAGAAAGAGCAAAAGAATTTTTTAAACAAGTTTTAGCAATACAAGAGAGATTAGGAAATAAGAAAAACATTGCTATTACTCTTGGTTTAATGGGTGATACTTTAGGGTTAGGTGGTGAAGTTGATGAAGCTTTAAAATATATAAAGCAGAGTCAAACTATATGTGAAGAACTAGATTTGAAAGCGAGAAAAGCTCAAAACTTAGTCGGCTTGAGTGCTATTTGGTTTACTCATGGTAATCTTGAAAAAAGTTTAGACCTTTTAAACAAGAGCTTAATAATCACTAATGAAATTAACCACAAACCATTGATCGCAGTAGCCCTCAATAATTTAGGAAGCCTCTATCAAGTAATGGGAGATTTAAATAGGGCAATGAAAGTTTGGGAACATTGTTTAGCAATAACAGAAGAGATAGGTTTTAATTATATAAAAATTTCTCTGCTTGATTTTTTAATTCAGGGAGCGATTGAGAAAGGTGATCCTAAACAAGCAGAAGGATATCTACAAATCTTAAAAGACATATATGAAAAAGAAAAAACCAAACGTACTAATTCCATATACTTATTTAATAAAGCTTTAGTATTGAAAATGAGCTTAAGAGCACGTAATCG
>JAEOTL010000441.1 GCA_016839845.1 Promethearchaeota archaeon | reverse complement strand
CTTAACTTAAGCTTTTCCATTGTACCTGGACGGAAATTTTCCAATAATATATCGGATTTTTTAATTAATTTATGGATAATCTCAATTGCCTTCTCATGTTTTAAATTCAAAGTGATTGATTTTTTATTTCGGTTTACACTCATAAAATAAGCACTTTCACCCTCAACAAACGGTGGTCCCCATGCCCGTGAATCATCTCCTCTACCAGGCATCTCTATTTTTATTATGTCAGCTCCCATATCAGCTAACATCATAGAACAATAAGGACCAGCTAACGCTCTTGATAAATCTAAGACTTTAATCCCTTCTAATGGCCTTACCATATTTTTCACTACATTAATTTTTTACATTCATTTAAGGATTCGTTAATCATGTCTGCTGCATGCTCAAGATCTTCCTCTGTATGTCGATAACAAATATAGCCATGATGAAATGGTTGAAGAAATACTTTTCGTCGGATTAACTGCCGATAAAACTCTTCGCGTAATTTTTTATAAAGATTACCCGGATCCCGTTCAAAGGTGATATAGGGCATCCATGGTTCCCCCGTATACACACAGGGTACTCCGCTATCTTCGATCATCTCTTTCACATTTTTAGCAAAGTCATTTCCCCTGACACTTATTTTTTCAAGAACATTCTCACGTTCCATAATTTCGATTGTTTTGAGAGCAGAAATCTGAGCAAGGCTATTTGGAAAAAAAGTAGAACTAAGAAATACATGTTCTACCAATTCATCCATATACTCCTTCTTGCCTGTGAGTACTCCTATAGGATATCCATTTGCCATTGCCTTCCCAAAAGCAGCTAAATCGGGGATGACCCCAAATTTTTTCTGGGCTCCTCCCATATCCATTCGAAAACCTGTACGTATCTCATCGAATATTAATATATTCCCATAATTTTCTGTAAGCTCACGAATACCTTCTAAATATCCTGGGTTTGGCATTTCTACTTTATTCCCACCGGGATGATTAATTGGAGTAAGGATTAACGCTGCAATATCATCCCCATATTGCTTCATAAGGTGTTCCACTTGCTCTAAATTATTATATTCAAATTCTATAACATCCTCATATAATTTCTCAGGAATTCCTCCTTTCTGTTCGACACACCAGTCATGCCATCCATGATATCCACACCGTAAGATTTTTGTTTTATTTGTATAACTTCGAGCAACCCTTATAGCTGATGTTGTAGCATCAGATCCCATCTTGACAAACACCATTTTCTCGGCACAAGGAATTAATTGTCTTAATTTCTTCGCTAATCTATTCTGTACAGGCTGAGTAAGTGACATACAAAATCCCTTTTCTTGAATTTGCGTGATAACCTCATTATCAATTTCCTTTTCCCTGTGCCCAATAATAATAGGTCCATAGGCACATAACATGTCTATATATTCATTTCCATCAACATCAATAACCTTACCACCTTTAGCAGTTTCAAAGAAGATAGGATATTCACCTTCAACGAAATTATAAGGCCTTCTTATTCCTAAAATCGCTCCAGGTATTAAATCAAGAGCTTCTTCATAATAGGTGAAGGTATTTTTGAGCTCTAATTTCTTGGACACTTTAATCTCCACGTCAGTTAAATAATATAAAATAATGATATAGCATAATTATTGAAGGTTTCTAAATATTTTACATTTTTGGCTTTTATAATTCACTCAATTTTAGAAAAAATTACTTTCTTTCTAGAATCACTTCTCTTTACCGAATTATAAACTATAAAACGATGATTTTTGTTTCTTATTTTATTTGAAAACAATGAATAACAACGTGAAGAGGTGGTAAAGAAAATGGGAGAAAAATTAGTATGTTCGATATGCGGAAGAGAACAGGAGGTCCCTCAATGCTGTGATCAATCAATGATTGCGAAGGATGGTTATTTATTATGTTGTTGCTCAAAAGAATGTGGGTATCAACCAATTCCTGAATGTTGTGGAGTTAAAATGGTTTACACATAAATTGGCAAATATTAAAGTAATAATTAGAGAAAAATAAATCCACTATTACCAGACTAGATCTGCTATTATTGATTTAGCAGTTTCTGCTTGTCTTTTACCCAGAACTTTATTGATTCTTAGGTCATTGATCGCATCTTCTAATCGTGTATCAAAATTCTTCATTTCCAATAAATTGTTTTTATCCCCTTGAGTCTCGACTAAATCAATCATTGCATTATCTTTATTCATCAAATCTCTTAACTTCTTCCTAAAACTTGCCTTAACTTTTGTTCTCACAATTTTCCCATTATCTATTAGTATAGGGAGTACAGGTGCTCTTTCGGTTGTTCTACTAGTGTTAGGATCAATGAAATAGAAGATATAAATTGGTATTCCAACTACAGTATTCTGTGTTTTGAGTTCGAGAGTATAATTATTGAAGAAGTTTTGAACATCTGTCATCTCTTGATCTTTAACTCTCTCTATATTATCCAAGCTTGATTGCTTTTCAGTATTAATTTGGGCGATAACACCTTCTGCTGAACTCAGGTCCTTGCTTAATCCTGAATGCTTTGAATCAATTTGCCTCTCCACTTCAGATTTTTTTCGCTCTAATTCCCTAATTTTCTGTTGCTTAGTTTTTTCTTGATCAGATATTTCGCGTTGTACGTTTTTTCTTAACTGGGCAATTTCATTTTTATATCGTGCGATTGAATTGCCTAAATCCCTATACTTTATATCTAGATCCTTTAATCCTTCTTCTGTTAAGAAGAGATCTCGCTGATTTATACCATTTCGCAAACTATCAACACTGTTTTTAAGGGAGCTGAGATTATTGTTTAGTTCGCCAGTTTTATCATTGATTTTATATTTTCCACTTTTTACTAATTCTTCAGGAGTCTTTTCAATCTTTCGTTCTTTTTCTGCTTGAATTTCTTTATTTAAAATTGCTAACTGGTTTTCTTCCTCCCCAGTATCAACCTTAGTATCTCTGATTTTGTCAGCATCTTTACTTCCTTTTTGTATCCATCTTTCGCATAATTTGGTAATCCCATCACCAAAAGTCTCAAGGAGAGCTACATCTTTTTCAGATACAAATTCGGGAATAGAAGAAACAATCTTTGTTTGATTGACACTTTTTGCAATAGGTCCCCCTTCTAATAAGAAGTATGGAGAGGAATGGGATGATATACTATATTGGTTTAAGAAAAAATTCTGAAAATATCCTATTTCACTCGTATTAAAAAGAGCTTCTTGGATTACTAAGCCCCGTCTGAAGTTCTTAATTTTTTTTAGGTATGTATTGTTATATTGCTGTAAAGAAGCCAGAAAGCTTACTGGATCTGCCCCTTTAACAACTGCTTCAGGTCTAGGGGGCATTTTTGCGAATTTTCCCACATTTAATTTTTCTTGTTTATTATAAAGATAACTCATCACACATGCTCTAGTATCAGAGAGCGGAACAAGGCGGATCGGCCAAAAAGCAGTGGTAATTTTAGATAATCTTCCTAATTTTTTAATATTCTTACTGTAAATACCAATGCATTCAATTAATGCCATCGCCAATTCGTTTAAAAGCGATGCTTGGCTTCGAGCTGGAACTACTGCACCCATATTAATTAAATAAGGAATGACTTTATCAACCATATTTGATTCACTTGAAATCGGTATATTATTTTTTAATACCCATATAATAATTAAAGTTTTGGATTTAAAGCATTTCCCCTATTATAATAAAAACTATAAATACGGGGAAAAAAAATTATTATCATTACCTTAATCTGAATCTATATAAAAAGGTGATCATGAATACCTAAATCAAAACTTATTGTAAAGCAACCATTTAAAGAAAAATGGGCACTAATATGTGGTGGCTCGAAGGGAATTGGTAAAGCTGTTGCAAAAGTACTAGTTCAGTTAGGAGGTAATGTATGCCTTGTGGCTCGAGATATGAAAAAGCTTACTGACACCTCTGAAGAACTTCAAGCGTACAAGGTAAGTATTAATCAACACATTGATGTAATTTCGTGTGACACTGCTGATATGGAAAAGTTAAAACCCTTACTCACAGACTTTATTAATACTTTTGGAGTTCCGAATTATCTGTTAAACTTCGTCGGTATCTCATTTCCTGATTATTTAGAGAAGTTACCATTAGGATCTTTCAAAAACCATATGGATATGAACTATTATGGGCAATTGAATCCGATCCTCATACTGTTACCTTACTTTATGAAGAACATGGAAGGCTATATCGTGAATACAGCATCTGTAGCAGGCTATATTGGGCAAATGGGTTATGCTGCTTATACACCAACAAAATTTGCGATAGTTGGACTTTCAGAATCGCTGAGACATGAATTAAAACCGTATAACATCCATATTTCTGTATTATTCCCTCCAGATACAGATACTTCAGGACTTAAAGAAGAATTAGAAACGAGACCCGAAGAACTCAACATAATCTCAGAAAGTTGGGGTGGATTATTAACAGCAGAAGAAGTAGCTGAAAAATTTATAAAGGGTTTATTAAAGAAGAAGTTTTACATAATACCAGGCTCGTCTAAATTCTTATGGAGAATGATGAGATTCTTTCCGAAATTAGTTCATATAATTAGTGATAGAGATTTAAGAAAAGCTAGAGAAAAACTAGGGAAAAGTTAATAATGAGAAAGATTGGATTTTTAATAAATCCCATATCAGGAATGGGGGGATCTGTTGGCCTAAAGGGAACTGATGGAGAGATCTATAAAAAAGCTTTAGAATTAGGAGCAGTAGCAACAGCACCAGAAAGAGCAAGCCAGTTTTTATCGAGTATTAAACAGAAAAAAGAAATATTAGCAATAGCTGCTCCCGGAAAAATGGGAGAAGATTATGTGAAACAAGAGAATATTAAATTTGAAGTTATAGGTGAAATTGGTGAATCTACCACTGCGGAAGATACTAAACAAATAGCAAAGCAAATGGTTGAAGAAAATATTGAACTCCTTATATTTTGTGGAGGAGATGGCACCGCAAGAGATATTTATGATGCTATTGACTTAAAAATTCCTGTAATTGCGATTCCTACTGGAGTTAAAATGTATAGCTCAATTTTTGCCTTAAATCCTAGATCCGCAGCCCAAATCTTAGATTTGTTTCTAGTAGAAGCCGTAGAAATGGTTGAGAGAGAAGTTTTGGATATTAATGAAGAATTATATAGGAAGAATAAATTGGAATCTAAATTATATGGTTATTTGAAAGTTCCAAAAATCCTAATGCTGATTCAATCAGGGAAAACTGGTTCTTTATCGGGGAAGACTGTAGAAGAAAACAAATTAGATATTGCCCAATTTGTTATCGAGGATATGCAGGACGATATTTTATATTTTTTAGGACCGGGTACCACAGTTAAGGCCATTACTGATCACTTAAATCTCCCTAAAACTCTCCTTGGGATTGATGGCTTGTATCATAAAGAGATTATTGGAACAGATTTAAATGAAAACAAAATACTTGAATTGATCGGAAGTTATTCTAAGACTAAAATCATCATCTCCCCACTAGGGGGTCAAGGATTCATTTTCGGTAGGGGAAACAAGCAATTTACCCCAAAAGTACTCAAAAAGGTAGAGAGTAAAAATATTATAATTTTAGCAACAGTTGACAAGATTAGAGAGCTTAACTGCTTGAGAGTTGATACGGGTGATAATGATGCTGATAATTCTCTCAAAGGATTTGCTAAAGTTATCATTGGATACATGGAAGAAACAGTTATACCTGTTGAGTGTTAAATTCCGCCTGAATTGAATAAGAAACAATGGTATTTTACCAGAATTTTACATAATTATAATAAAAGTTATAAAATTCTTTCAATAAGTTCAAATTCTATATTCGATTTTCTATAAAAAAGCTCTGAATGTTGGTATAGAAAAGAGGTTTAAAATAGAAATGCGGAAAAATGATATTATAGAAAAGGCATTAGAATTAGGATTTGAAGATATCGGCTTCACAACGATCGAACCTTTTGAATCTCAAAATAAAATCCTTGAATCCAGAAAAGAAGAATATGCATTTACCTTAGACACCGGTCTTAATCTCAGAAAGGGGCTTGATCCTAAAAATATCATGCCTAATGGGGAATCGATTATAGTCTTACTGGATGTCTACTTTAAATGGGCTTATCCTACTCAGATGGAGGGATACTTCGGTCGATGCTATATGGATGATGATCGGATAATAAGAGATCAATTATATAACCGAGTTAAGGAGTTTCGGAGTTATTTACGAGACAATGGAATTGACTCTAGATTTGCAGGAAACATCCCTCACCGTCTAACTGCTGCTAGAGCTGGTTTGGGAACATATGGTAAAAACAATTTTTTATATTCACGTAAAGCTGCATTAAATAGCTCTTGGATCAGTCCCATTCCTTTAATTGTAGATTACAAATTTGAACCAGATGAGCCTACAGATTTCGTTGGTTGTCCTTCTTGGTGTAAAAATACGTGTATTTCATCTTGTCCAACTGGGGCACTTAGAGGACCTCGTAATCTTGATCCTCGAAAATGTATTTCTTACCTCAGTTATTATCAAGTGGGTATTACTCCTTTAGAGTTTAGAGAACCGATGGGTACTTGGGTCTATGGGTGTGATAGATGCCAAGAGGTGTGCCCCAGAAATAGGGTTTGGTTATCGGAGGATTTACCCCCAAACGAAAGAGTGAAAGCTAAAATGAATGATTTTGACTTAACCAACTTGCTTCATATGGATCAAAAAACTTATCAAAAGAAAGTTTGGCCTCATATGTTTTATATGTCTTTTGAAGAAATCTGGCGTTGGAAAATGAACACTGCAAGGGCAATGGGAAACACACATGATCTCAAGTATATCCCCGAATTAATTCGAGCTTTCGAAGAGAATGAGGATGAAAGGGTAAAAGGTATGATTGCCTGGGCTTTAGGCCGTTTAGGAGGAGAAGAATCCAAAATTGCTTTAGAACGATTTAAACTAAATAACACGGGATCAGTTAAGGACGAAATTGAACACGCTTTAAATATTCTAGCTTAGAAAATAAAAAATTAAAAAAAAAATTAAGAAATATTTAATTCTTTCAGTTTTTCCTCAGTAGGACGGCCAGTCTCCCAATCCCATCCTCTGAATTCATAGTACTTCCGTAAGTTGTCCTCTAATTCGATTTTCACATTAATCGTTTTACCAAATTTTAGGACTTTTAGAACATGTTCGGGTAATCTATCATCTGCTCTAGTTATCCCTAAATTACAACTTATAAGCCTTTTTAGAGTATTAATTCGTTCTCCAGTAGTTAGAATCGAATCTATATCGTATCCAGCTGCTGTTGAAGCATTAATGTGTCCGACTAAATCTTCTAGGCTTGGATGTGGAAAGTTGCAATTTACCGCAGAATCATCAATAGCTCTTATATCTTGCATTACCATAACTCCTTGTTCTCTTCTTTTAATAGAAGATCTATCCCCAGCTTGAATTTTGTATTTGGTAAAATTTAGAGATCCCATTTCCACATTGAACCAATCGCACTTTTCATGATTAGCACCAACACAACAGGTTAAATAACTTAGGGCTTGTCCTGCAAAAGCCCTGGGATCGTGCATCGGCACTTCTAATCCTTTTACATGAGCTGCTAATTCGGGGTCTATATCAAGTTTTTCTGCCATTATTCGAACACCTTCAGCAAGGATATCTCCAACACCTTCTCTATTGGAAATTTTCTTGATTAGATCCAATAGTAAATCTCCATTACCCCATCGGATATCTTCGAGATTGATAGATTTTAGATACGATTTTATTTTATCAATGCCTAGTTTGTTTTCAGCCAAGTATATCAAAAAGGCGATGCTAACCCCGCATGAAATTGTATCTACTCCATAGACATTGCAATAATGATGGGCTAGGATTACTTTTTTGGAATCAAATAACCCACATAAAGGACCAAACGCAGCAACCGATTCATATTCAGGGCCATCAACCATTATTTCTTTGCCGTTATCTTCAACAACTGTCTGTTTCCCACATTTTATAGTGCATCCAGCACAACCATAGTCAAATACAGGATATTCCTCTCGTAATGTTTTTCCGGTTAATTTTTCTGCGAGAAACTCAGTTTCTGTAAAGTAATACGCAGGAGTATCCCCAAGTGCCATTCCTATATCAAGGTAACCATTAGTTCCATATAAGGTAAATAAAAAGCTTCCTAAGCTTGCTGTAGCATCTCCCTTAAGTGCTTCTTCAGCTTGCCTAATTAATTCTTTCCCGATATTACTATCAGCTATCGGAACTCTACCACTCCCCAAAACTGCTAAAGCTTTTACGTTTTTTGAGCCCATTATTGCCCCTAAACCGCATCTCCCAATTGCTCTTCCCTCATCATTTATCATCGCTGCATATTTTACTAAATTTTCTCCCCCTGGTCCAATTGTGACTATTCTGATCCGCTCATTATTCAAATCTTCTTTGATAAGTTTCTGGGACTCGTAAGTATCTTTACCCCAATAATTACTCGCATCTTTGAACTCAATACTTTTATCATGAATATACAAATATATTGGAGTATCGGATTTTCCTGTTATAACAATTGCATCAAACCCACTATTTCGCAATGATATACAGAAAAAACCCCCAGAAGAACTTTCTCCCCAGATTTTAGTTAGGGGGGATATTCCTGTTACCGTATACCGACCCGAAGATGGTCTAACTGTACCTGTAACAGGTCCTGTTGCAAAGATCAATGGATTAATTTCATTGAAAGGATCATTTTTCAAGGTATCATAATCATTATCGGATAGTACATCATACGTTAATTTTGCGCTCAATCCAGTTCCTCCTAAATAATCCTTCGCAATTTGAGGATCCAGATCTCTAGTTTCCCACTTCTTATTATTTAAATCAACATACGCGATTTTTCCATTATAGCCTATTATTTTTTCACTCATTTTACACTCACTTTAGTTTGTTTAAAAATTTATATCTTTTTCATCCCACGCATATTCGTATATTTTTTTATAAATGTCCTTGTTTATAGGTCGATAAGATAGAAGACTCACGATATCATTGTCAGCATAATCTGCTAATAGATCAAGTTTTCCCATGTATTCTTCTTTAGTAATTGAAGGTTGCTTCAAATCCTTTACACATGTAGGAGCATCTACCGAATGGATAAAATTTTTTACAGCCCTCAAAAATTCGTGAAGTAATTCATGAGTTTCTTTATTTTCGATATCTACATTAAAAAGATGACATAAATCTTTCCATCTATCTGTGACTTTGGCTTGAAATTCCAAAGATATCGGTAAAAACAAGCCTACCGAAAGTCCGTGATGTACGTTGAAAACTTTTCCAAAGCTGTGACCTAAAGAATGATCTATTCCAGGAGCAGTATTCCCAAATCCAAGTCCTGCGATCATCGCGGCTAGTTGCATATGTGCTCTTGCTTCTATATCACTTTTTCCGTATTTATAGGCTCTTGGAAGATATTTCATAACTTCTTTTATGGCACTCGTGTTTATAGCATCAGCAAGTGGATTACCCCAGTTTGATATGTAACTTCCGAAAGCGTGAGCAAACGCGTCTAATCCAGATCCTACAGTCAAAAAAGGGGGCATATCCTCGACAAAATCTGTATCTAATACTGCAATATCAGGAACAAGTTCTGCATTATTAACAGTTAGCTTTTTATGAGGTGTTCTACTCGTATCTGTCAGCACAGAAGTTCCAGTAACTTCAGAACCAGTACCAGAAGTAGTAGGAATTGCTACTAAATATCTAATTTTCTTCCTTAGGCCCAGAGGCCCTCCGATTGGAAGCATCATAAAAAAATTCGCATCGGGTTTTTCGTATTTCAGCATAATTGATTTTGCAGCATCCATGACGCTCCCCCCTCCAATTGCGATAATCGCAGTTGGCTCAAATTCCTCGCAAATTTTTAACCCTTCGTCTATGTTTGCAATAGGTACTTCAGGTTCTATACCAGTAAAAATTTTATATTCGATTTCATTAAAGTCAAGATCTTCAGTAACTTTGGTGTTAAACTTTTGAGTAAAGGAATCCACAACAATTAGGGCTCTTCTTTCTTCTTTTTCAATATTAGCTTTTATTAGTTGTGCCATTGAAGAAACTCCCGTTTTACCCATATATACGATAGGTGAATTAAATGAAGATGTAATTCCTCTAATGGCTTTACCACCGAATAATCCCATCATATCTTTTACCATTTGCATTTCATACCATGCAGGTTGTTTTCCACTCATAAATAATCTACTCTCTTGAATTTCATCATGTTGTTTTTTAAATTTTTAATAAAAGATTGTTAATATAGATCTTTGTTAAAATCCTTAATAAATTCTTTAGAAAACAGATTTTGAAAGTTCAAAATTTTCGACTAAATTGTTAAACTTTCTGATTAATAAGAAATCTTTAACCTTATCTCATTTTAAATCTTTTTATGCTCTTTTAATATTTTAATTATTAGTCTATCCCTAAATTTTCGCAGAGATTCATTATCATTTCCAAACTCAGGGGCTCGATTTGCCATTTCTCTATTAACCTCCCCTTGGATAAAATCGGCATATTCTTCTAATTCTTTTATTGCCTCCTCACTTTGATCTTCAAGATTTGCCTTCCCGATATGTAATGTTAATCCCTTAATTCCTCCTTCTCCCCCACCTAATTGATAGATAAGGTAAGGTCCCATTGTGGCCCATCGCAATCCTGGACCAAAAGTCATCGCTTTATTTATATCTTCTGCTGTACAAACTCCATTATCACGTAATTCCCCACATATAGTTGACACAGCTCTCTGGATTTGATTCGCTATAAATCCAGGAACATCTTTTTTCAATATTACTGGAACCTTGTTAATTGATTCATAAAACTCAGATGCAACCTTCGCAGTTTTATCGGAACCCCGATCATCTTCTGGGATCGTTATTTCCACCAATGGAATAAGATGAGGAGGATTGTAAGGATGTGCTCCGATACATCTCTGTGAATTTTGAGATAATCTCGTAATATCTGAAATTCGTAAATATGATGTACTACTGGCAAAAATCGCATCAGATTTGGCATATTTATCAATTTTGGAAAGAAATTCCTTTTTAATTTCAAGATCTTCTATGATTGCCTCTTGGATAAAATCTACATCGTTAACTGCTTCTTCCAGTGAAGTAGTATATGATATTAAATTCATCATTTTAGGTATCTTTTCTCCGTCAAAAACATCATTAGTCGCTAAACCTTCAAGATGCCCTTGAATCACCTGTTTTGCAGTTTTTTCTTCCTCAGCCGTGAAAAGCCATAGATTTACGGGATATCCCTTCCATATAAAATTAGCGGCCCAACTATTACCGATAACTCCTGCTCCAATTACAGCAATCTTTTTGATTTCCATTGCTTTCATAATAATTCACCTTCCAAAATTTAATTAATCTCGCAACTAAAAGCTAAGTTTTTAATAAATTTTTTAAATTTATAGAATTTTCGAAAACATAATATCTGACTGAAAGTTGTAACATCCTAATAAATTTCTTAATTGATTATGATGGTCGATAAAATAAGGAAATTATCCATTATAGGAGCAGGATATCTTGGAAAGCAAATTATTGAGAAATCTTTACTCTTTAATTATGATGTGAATGTATTTGATATAAATACGGAAGAGTTAGAAATATTCACAGAAAAAATGAATGATAAAATTGCAAAGGAAAATCTGACTGGTATCATTACTCAATATTCAACTATCGCTGAAGCAGTAAAAGATGTGGATCTTGTTATTGAAGCCGTACCGGAAAAACTTGAACTTAAGAGAGATATCTTTCCCAAAATCGATGAAGCAGCTTCAAGCCATACAATAATAGCCACCAATAGCTCATCCATACCTATTTCAAAAATAGAAGATGTAGTAAAAAGAAAGGATAAGATTCTGAATATTCATTTTTATGATCTCTTTAAGCTACCTTTAGCAGACATTATGCGTGGGAGCGAAACAAGTGAAGAAACTTTCGAGAAGGGGAGGAATTGGCTAGAAAGTATCGACATTACACCTCTTGAAGTAAAAAAAGAGTGCTATGGGTTTGTTATGAATAGAATTTGGAGAGCAATTAAAAAAGATTGTCTGAAAATATGGGCAGGGGATCATGCGGATATTGAAACGGTTGATAAAGCTTGGCAGGTATTTTGCCAGTTTTTTTCCAAAAATGAATTTGGTCCTTTTCAATTCATGGATCGCATTGGATTGGATGTAGTTTATGACATTGAAATGTCCTATTTCAAAAATAGCGGTTATCCTGATGATAAACCACCAAAACTCCTCAAAGATATGATAGAAAAGGGAGAATTAGGGGTTAAATCTGGAAAAGGTTTCTATGAGTATAAATAACAAGAATGGTTATGACGTAATCTTTATGTCCGTTTCATGAAACTAGAGATTGAATAGTTCCATTCAAAGATGTCGAACGATTCACTATAAAAATGAAAGAGTTGGGAAACAGGTGCGAGCTTGTACCCTTCGAAGGAAAAGGCCATACCTTTTTTAATTACGGATGAGATAAAAATATTCCATATAAAGAAACAGTTCGAGCTGCTAATAAGTTTCTTCTTTCCTTAGGTATTTTCAAAGGAAGATTAATCATATAAAGATTTTTTTTTGATTTTTAATTTAAAAAGAAAAGGATTATAGCTTAATTATTCATTTACTAAACAAATGTCAGAAAAAAAAGATCAAGATATTCAACGGATTAAAGAACTCGAAAGTATAAATTTAGCAACTGATGAAATTAGAGACATTGTAGTTCAGACCAAAATGCAAGTTGAAAAGGACAATGAGTTATTAGCCCAACGAAATAATAAAGAACTGAAGCAATTTAACGTTAAATCTATAGATATAGTTGGAGCAATTGGGGCCGGAAAAACAGCTATTGTCGAAAAGATTGTTGAATTCTTAGCTGATAAATATAGAATATTGGTAATTTGCGGGGATATAACAACCAGGGTAGATGCCGATCGAATTCAAGCACACAATGCTGAAACCATACAAATAAATACTGGCCGAGAATGTGCTTTAAATGCATATCATATTCATCAGATAATCACGAATAGGGACTTGAATAATTACGATTTACTTTTTATAGAGAATGTAGGAAATTTAATATGCCCTTCAGATTTTACTCTTGGTACTGATAAGAGAATGACCGTAGTCTCCACAACAGAAGGAGAATGGGTAATAGAAAAACATCCTATGCTCTTCAAGATGTCAGATATCGCCGTTATAAATAAGATTGACTTAGCTGATAGATTAGGAACTAACATCCAAAAAATGGTGGATGATGCTAAAGAAATAAATCCCCAAATAGAGGTTATAACTACCAGTGCTAAAACTGGAAAGAATATTGAAGAATTAATAAAATTATTAGGACTGTAATAAACTAATTCAGATGAGGAAAAAATGAGAGATAAATTAAATGAATTGGAGAAATATATAAAAGAAACTGATATGGATACCACCAAAATTCTAAATTTAATGAATGAAATTCTAGCTAAAAATATATCGGGCTTGAAAATTGAAAATTATATAGGTGATTACCCTACATTTATGGAACCAGTGATTCTTGGGGATAAGGTTAAAATTGGGGATGATGTGCTGATTGGTCCAAAAGTTTATATTGGAAACAATTCAGAAATAGAAGATTATGTAGAAATTTCAAATTCAATAATATTTGATAATGTAAAAGTTGGTAGTAATTCCAAGATTAACAATTGCATTATTTTTAAAGATAGCAAATTAAATTTTGCTAATTCCAGCTTCAATGATTCGATATTAAAGGGAACAGCAGAGAGTGTAGAGGACTTAGAAATTATTCCTTTATAGAAAGGATCTTTCAGGTGTCATATATGAAAGACGACAAATATATGGACGTAAATCTAAAAAGATGGAATGAACTTGTTGATATTAATGTTCGATCAGAATTGTATAATCTCGAAGCTTTTAAAGAGGGAAAATCTTCCTTACATTCTATCGAACTTAAAGAATTAGGAGATGTGAAAGGAAAGACATTATTACATCTTCAATGTCATTTCGGAATGGATACCCTTTCGTGGGCAAGATTGGGAGCAGATGTAACCGGGATTGATTATTCCAAAAACGCGATAAATTTGGCGAAAGAGTTAAGCAAGGAATTAAACGTTCCCGCTCGATTCATACAATCGAATATTTATGATATAAAGGATGTCATAAAAGAAGAATTTGATATTATTTATACTTCCTATGGGGTACTTTGTTGGCTACCAGATTTGGGTAAATGGGCTCAAATTATTAACTCACTCCTGAAACCAGGGGGTATTTTTTATGTAATTGATAGTCATCCATTTGGATTCTTAATTGATGAAAATCAAGATGCTTTTAAAGTCGGGTATAATTATTTCACACATGGCGAACCAGTTCAATGGGAAGAAGGAGAATCATATGCGGATCCCACTGTTAAGTTAAAGAACCAAAAGAGTTATGAATGGTTTCATACAATGGGTGAAATTGTTAATTCACTAATCCATGTTGATTTAAAAATAGAGTTTTTACATGAATTCCCTTTTTGTTATCATAATATCCACCCAGATATGAAAATAAGGGAGGATGGATATTATGAATTCACAAACTTAAATTTCTCAGCCCCAATGATGTTTTCCATTAGGGCTCATAAGATATGATTCTAAGGTATTTAGAGCCAAAATCATAAATTTTCCGAAAACATTTAAAATGAGATTATCAAAGTTTTATTTAACTTTAATTTAAAGTGACGTTTTAAAAAAATTTAACAGGAGGGAATAAGTGGTTGTCTAGTAACAAAAATCTACATTTTCGTAGATTATTATCAATAATATTAATAGTAATGATAATTATCCCTCTAGGAGTCTCATTAAATCAACCTTATTCAAATTCAGAAAATAGTTCACCGTCTACATCAGATTATACCTTAACTGATTATGTTGACAATATCTACAGGATAACTCACGGGTCAATTACCAATTTTTTCTATATGACTCAGGATAATGAAGGCTTTGCAACCTTGTTTGAAGGTTTTCAGGGAGGTAGATTTCTCATTGACCAAACATTTATGTTTACAAATGTGAATCCCTCGTTTGATACCGTTGAACTTCATTTTGATATCCGTGGACCATTTCGTGGGCGTTTGGATGTATTGGTTGGGCAGACCCCTGTCTCTTTTACCAAAGTGGGAGAAATTAATCACGTTGGTGATAATTTTTTTGATGTTAAACCCTATCTTCGTGGTGGCATATTCTACGTTAAACTTACAGACAATGATTATCCCGGTAATTTGGGAGCATACTTCATTAAAAGAATGTATCTTCTAATGACTATACTAAATGTTAACCCTTCTGTAAATGCTGGTTTAGACCAACATGCATTCGAGGGGGAGATTGTTCAATTTAGTGGTAGTTTTACAGATCCCAATATCATAGACACTCATACTATTGAATGGGATTTTGGAGATGGCACTGGTAGGTCAAATACCCTAACTCCTAGCCACTTTTATCATGATGATGGGATTTACACCGTTTTGCTAACGGTTACTGATAGTGAGGGAGGTGTTGGAACAGATACGTTGATAGTTACGGTAAGTAATATTATTCCGATTGTCTCTGCTATGGAAGATCAGAATACTCAAGAAGGTTCTGAAAATTCACTCATTTTAGCAACATTTACAGATCAGGGAGAGTTTGATTCTCATTCAGCTCTTATTGACTGGGGTGATGGTACGATTGAGTCTGGAATTGTTATTGAACCTATTGATAATGAATATTGGGAAGGAGTTGGTACTGTTAATGGTACACACACGTATGAAGACAATGGGATATACGTGGTGACAATAGTAGTAACAGATGACGACGGAGATACAAATTCGGATTCACTTCTTTTTACAGTGGATAATGTAGCACCTTCCGTAGATGCTGGAAGTGATGTGAATGTCGATGAAGGTGAGGTTGTAAGTTTCAGTGGAACATTCCATGACCCAGGAAGTTTAGACACGCACACTATCGAATGGGATTTCGGTGATGGAAATGTAGCAATGGGTATATTAACCCCTGCCCATATTTATGAGGATAATGGTGTTTATACCGCTACATTAACGGTTACTGATGACGATGGGGGAACCGATTCTGATTCACTAACTATAGTAGCAAATAATGTCGCACCCATGGTATACGCAGGAGAAGATCAAACTGTTGGCGAAGGTGAGGAAATAAATTTCAACGGAATTGTGACCGATTTAGGAGGTTTAGATACTCATACATTAGAATGGGATTTAGGAGATGGAACAATAATTATAGGCACTTTAACCCCCACCCATATTTATGCTGACAATGGGATGTATACTGTCATATTGACTGCTACAGACGATGACGGAGCTTTCGGTTCAGATACGGCTGTAATCACAGTTAACAATGTTGCTCCTCTCGTAGATGCTGGGATTGATCAAACTGTAAATGAAGGAGATATTGTCATTTTTAGTGGAAGTTTTATCGATCCGGGTGATTTTGATACTCACACAATTGAGTGGGATTTCGGTGAAGGATCCACAATTTCGGGAACATTAAATCCATCTCACACTTATGGAGATAACGGCCTATATGTAGTCACATTGACTGTGACAGATAATGATGGTGGGACTGAAACCGATTCTCTAACTGTAACTGTAAATAATGTTGCCCCAGCAGTATCAATTGGAGAGGATCAAACAGTTAATGAAGGTGATCTTGTAAGTTTCTCTGGAAGCTTCACAGATCCTGGAATTTTTGATACACACACAATTTTATGGGATTTCGGTGATGGAACAATAGTAATGGGTACATTAAATATTGATCATGTCTATGAGGATAATGAAAAATACGCAGTAACTCTCACTATAACCGACGATGATGGCGATTCTGACACTGATACAATTCTTCTTACTGTAAATAATGTTGCACCAATCGTAGATGCTGGGAGTGATCTTATTGTTACGGAAGGAGATATCGTAATCTTTAGCGGAAATTTTGTCGACCCCGGTGCATTAGACACTCATACCATTGAATGGGATTTGGGTGATGGTACCGTAATTTCAAACACCTTAAATCCATCTCATACTTATGAGGATAATGGGCTGTTTACGGTTATTTTAACTGTAACCGACGATGATGGAGACACAAGTACAGATACCCTACTAGTAACAGTAAATAATGCTGCTCCTTTCGTCATGATTGGAGAGGATATTACTATCGATGAAGGAGATGAGGTAAGTTTCAGTGGATCCTTTAGTGATCCTGGAATTTTAGACACTCATATTATTGAGTGGGAGTTTGGTGATGGAACCTCGGCAGTAGATTCATTGATTGTAGGTCATACTTATGAAAATGACGGCATTTATGTAGTTATTTTATCAATAACTGATAATGATGGTGATATTGGAACTGACTCTTTAATCGTGACAGTAAACAATATTGCCCCTGCCGTGAACATTGGATATGACCAAACTGTCAATGAAGGAGATGAAGTAAGTTTTAGTGGAACCTTTAGTGATCCAGGGGTATTAGATACTCATACAATCGAATGGGATTTCGGTGATGGAGCGATTATTACAGATATATTGGATCCTACTCATATCTATGCAGATAATGGGAAGTATCCAGTAACTTTGATGGTAACCGATGATGATGGGGGTGTAGATATTGATACTTTAATTGTTACTGTAAACAATATCGCCCCAACAGTAATGATTGATAATATTGAAATAATGCTTTCTACTGATTCAGTTAATGCTACGGGTAGTGCTTTTGATCCAGGAGCAGATGACTTAACATTCATTTGGAGTTGGGGTGATACCTCAGATGATGACATTACTCTTTATCTAAATAGTCTCTCTACTTTTCCAGTAGAAATAATAGAAATTATTAGTCATACTTATGATTCCGCTGGAGAATTTCTAATAACACTCACAGTCATGGATGATGATGGTGGTATTGGAACTGATAGTAGATTGGTAGAGATGTCAAATCCAAGAGAACTAAAACTAAAAACGCTAATCGATCTTGAAAACCTAAAAACTGGTGAAAAATGCTTTGATAAAAAGATTGATCATGTTATAAAATTCATCGAAAAAAGTCTTTGCGAAAACTTATGGATAAATTCTACTCACATTGATCCCGGGAAGGGTGCTATAATCTTTATTTTTGAGATGATCGCTGTAATGTATTTTCAAAAATTTATAATGACCGAATCGAATGAATTTATAATCCAAAACCTAGTTGAGGCAGATGAACTCCTTGCTGAATATGCTATTGCTCTTGCAGAAGACACTAAGGTTATTAATCCAAAATTTCAGTGGAAATATGATTATTACCTCTCAAAAGCTCATTGTTATTTTGAAAAAGGTAAAGAAGAATCATTAAACCAAGATTACTTGTGTGCTATGTATGATTTTCTTATGGCATGGAGGTACTCACAAACGGCTATTAGAAGGGCAAAGAAAGAGACTCAATACTGTAACTGTCATAGCAAATAAAATCCTCTTTTTTTTTTTATTATATTCTTAAAAATTTAAATTATCAATATTTTTTACTTCTCAGCAAATATATATCTTAAAATATGAGAATGACTTCCTCTTTCACCATGATCTTCAGGTTCTTCTATAATTCCCTCCTCTATAACGCTGAATTCATGAAACTGATTAATTAAATCATGTTTTGTGAAGTAATGAGTCGGTCTTCCAGATTTACTTTCAAAAGTGAACTCCTCTATCATTTTACCTTTTCCTAAAGTGTGCTCTTCTTCAGAAAACACCGTAAAAAATATATAACCTTTAGCATGTAATTGATTATAACTGTTCCTAAGAAATTCCTCGCGCTTTTGTTGGAGAAATAAGTGCAACAAATTAAAACAAAATATTGCATCAAATTTATTCCCTAATGATTCAATTGTTATAGCAGAATCATTAATAAATTTTGATTTAAGGTCAAATTTTTTAGCTATATTAAAAGCGACGGGAGAAAGCTCGATTCCAGTTACTTTATAATTTAAGTTTGAAAAAAATTTTGTGTGTCTCCCATACCCGGAACCTGGAACGAGAATAGTATTTATCCTATATTTTTTAAATAATTTTAAGGCATATTGGGCAGACATGCTAGGCGTATCTCCCCAAATTTTCCCTTCCTTGGAATAACGACTATCCCAGTATGCTTTCTTTTCGTCAATCCCCATAATACTTGATATGTAATTTCGAAATATTAATGTTTTTTGTCTTCTTTAACCGATATATTATTCTCCTTAAAAAGCTTTTAAGATGACCAATCTAGAAAATCTTTTTCAACAGTATCTTTATGTTTCAAAGAATGTATTAAGTGAAATTTTTAGCGATCTGCTTCTGGAGAGAATTATTTTATCAATTATAGAAGAATTCGATATTGTCTTGAACTCACCTTTAACAAAGGAAGTAGAACCTAAAGATATAAACCAACAGATTCATGTAGTCACAGCGTGTTTTATTATCGCATTGTCCCGTGCTTTAAAAATTGAAATTTCTCCTGATGTTTCGATTGAGGAAATAAAAGAAATATCAATGAAAATCTTTCGAGAACTTGTAGGACCCTTAGCAGACATGCAAAAGAATGAATTAAGTATGGTTGAAGACAGATGGAAAACATTTAAGGAAAGCACTATTTATGGGACAAGTACCACATATAGTTCATTTAATCCAAAATTTATTAACGATAATGAGAAAGTATTAGAATTTCATTTAAACAAGTGTATCTTTTATGAGATTTTCAAGGTTCATGACGAATTGGCTTTAGCCCCCATTTTATGTTTTTATGATGATATTTTTGCAGAAGCTGTTGAAGAATGGATTGATTTTAAAAGACCGAAAACTATTGCCGATGGGGAAGATTTTTGCCAATTTTGTTATATTTTTAAAGAAAATTGATGCTTATTTTTCTCCTTCATCCTTTCGCTAGTCATTATGCATATCCATCCTTTTTTTGTATTCATATAAATGAAGGAAAGCTCTTGCAGCCCTTTCGAAACTCTGAAAAACGGGAACACCCATATCTATAACCTTTTTTCTATAGCTTTCCCTCCCTGAATAAGTTTCAAAGGGTAAGGATAGAAAAAAAGGTTTTCTTAGCTCTTGACATAAATCTCTGAGAAATTTTAGATTGTCATAATAGTTATCCCGGGAATTTTGCTCAAAAGGTTGATATGTTTCAGCCAAGACACAACCAATATAAGGTTCTTCTATTGCGATCCTCGCAATTTGTGAATAATCATCTGAAAAGTTTTTCCATGGAAGATCAAGTGGATTTACTACCCCCCCATATCGAATCATTTTTTTCAATCTTCCCTTAGTTTCAGTACTAAATTCAGGGATAGGTACCCCAAGCTGGGATATTAAATCCGTTGCTATCGTAGCATTTCCTCCTGACCAAGTCATCAACAGAACCCCCTTTTCACGCGGAATTATATCCTTGGCATAATAGAAAGCTAAAGCAGTGTCAGATAATTCTTCAAAAGAATTGACTTGAATGGCACTCGTCTGAGTGAATAGAGCGTCCCAAATTTGGTCTGAAGTAGTTAAACTCCCCGTATGGGATTCTGCAGATCTTTTACCTTCTGTAGTCTTTCCACTTCTTAGAAATATTAAGGGTTTCTTTATTTTTTTGATAACGTTATAAAGTCTTCTTCCTTCATTCTTATGAAATCTGGAAAATCCTTCAAAATAAGCGCAAATTATTTCAGTATTATCATCTTCATTAAAATATTGAATAAGATCTGTTACATTTAATGAAATTGAATTACCGATGCTTGCTGCTGCTGAAAAATTAACACCAAGATAATTTAAGTTATTTACAAATCTTTCCGTAAGATCGCCAGATTGAGAGATAAATACCGTGTTTCCAACTGGATCTGCTTTAAATGATGGATTGAAAGTGAATCGTCCTCCTGTAGAATAAAGTCCCATACAATTTGGGCCAATTGCCCTAGTAGAACTGTTTTTTAGCATTCTATATATCTCATCTTCAATTTCCCTTCCCTGTTCATCAAATTCCCCTGTTCCTGCTGAAAAAATATGGATTGTTGCAAAGTTTTTTTCAATACATTGTTTAACAACATCCACTAATTGGTCCCTTACTATCGCAATTATCGCAAGATCAATCCCATCTGGAAGTTCGGATATATCTTTAAGACACTCAATATCAAATATCTTCTCACTTCTTTTGGATACAATATAGAATTTCCCAGGGTACCCTCTATCAACATAACCTTGAACTTGCCAGATTCTCTTGTCTGAAGCACCAATAAAAGCTATCGATTTTGGGTAAAATAATTTCTGAAAGTAGTTTATCTTTTCCACGTCTGAAATAATATAATTTCAAAATTAAATTTATTGAAAGTGATTCTTAAATCCCTAGTTCTTCATAGTTATTCATTTATATCATTCTTCATAAGAGAAATTAAAGAAAAAAAAGTGATAAAATGAATTCAAAGAATCAAGATGCTATAGTTTGGGTTCGAGACAATAAAGACAAACTTATTAAACTCATTCAAGATCTCGTAAAGATTCCTAGTGTCTCAGGGAAAGAAGAAGAAGTCCAAAAATTCATCTTCCAGAAGCTTTCTGAACTGAATCTTAATCCTGAGTATGTTTATCCCGACGTTTCTATACTCGAAAAAAACGATGACTATTTTAAGACTACTTCCTTTGTTAAGTACGGTTATGAAAATCGACCGAACGTAATGGGAATCCTTAAAGGATCAGGAAATGGTAAATCAATATGTTTAAGTGGGCACGTTGATGTTGTCAGTCCAGAACCAATTGAACATTGGACTCATGATCCTTGGGGTGGTGAAGTGGAGGGTGATTTTTTATATGGACGTGGTGCTGGAGATATGAAAGCAGGAGTTGCAGCAATTATTTTTGCGGTTCAAGCTTTACTAGAGACAGATACTCAATTAAAAGGTGATATTATTATTGAAACAACCACCGACGAGGAGGATGGTGGGATAGGTGGTAATTTATATATGCGCCTGACTCAACCTAAAGCAGATGCAGCAATCATTACCGAACCTGGAGGTCTTACAATAGGTATTGCTAGCGCGGGAGTCATGTACTTTAGAGTAATTGTCAAGGGAATCCCCGCCCATGCCGCGAATGCTCATTATGGTGTAAATGCGATTGTGAAGATGCAACCTATTATCGAAGCTCTTACTTCTTTAAACGAGGAGAGACAGAAGAAAATCAGTTATAAATACGCTGAAGTAGATCCGAGAATGAAGGGAAGAGCAACAACCCTTAATATCGGTGTAATTAATTCTGGGGATTGGCCATCAACAGTACCTGCTTTATGTGTTCTACAGTGTCGAATTGGCTTTCCACCCGGTGAAACCCGAGAAATGGTTATGGATCAAGTTGAAACGACAATACAAAATACAGCAAATAAGGATCCTTGGTTGAAAGAAAATCCCCCTAAAGTTGAGTGGTTTGGTTGGAAAGCAAAACCTCATGAACAGGATCCCGAACATCCCTTCGTAAAATTATTTGATAAAAAGATACAAGAACTTACCAATACGGAACCGGTATATGTTGGGGGTTCCGCGGGATTAGATGCACGATTTTTTGTAAATAATGGAATCCCCGCGGTGACATTTGGCCCGTATGGAGAAAGATCTCACTCTATTGATGAGCGAGTTTCCATTAATTCAACTGTAAAAACAACAGAGATAATACTTAGCGTTCTTAAGGATTGGTGCGGAGTAGTTGGAGATGAAAAGAATTCTTAATCTCCTTTCTCTAGAATTTTTAGGTTTTCTTCAATAATATTAAGCCCCCTTTTCAAATCATCGTCGCTTATTACTAAAGGCATGAGTAATCTTATTGTATTCCCGTATTTTCCACATGTAAGAATTATCAAACCATTCTTATGACACATATTAGTTAATTCTGAAGCTTTATCTTTTGCGGGTTTGTTAGTTTTCGGGTCAATAATATCAAAAGCAACCATAGAACCTATACCATGAAGAGTACCAATGATTTTAAACTCCTTCTGCCATATTTCAATCTGGTTATTTAATTTTTTCCCTAAGAGTTCAGCTTTCTGCAAAATGTTTTCTTCTTTAAATATATCTAAAACTGCTAATGCTGCTCTGCATGCTACGGGGTTACCACCATATGTGCCCCCTAATCCACCAATATGAGGAGAATCCATAATCTCTTTACGTCCTACAATCGCGCTTAAGGGGAATCCAGCTGCTAAACTTTTTGCAAGAAGCATGATATCGGGTTCAACACCCCAATGTTCAATAGCAAACATTCTTCCGGTTCGACCCATTCCTGATTGAATTTCATCAGCAATAAACAGTATTCCATTCTCTTTGCAAATTTTAGCAAGTTTAGGGAAGAAATCCCTAGGGGGTGTTATAAAACCGCCCTCTCCTTGAATAGGTTCTGCGATGATTGCGGCAACCGATTCTGGTGCTACATGATCGATGAGAAAGGTTTCAAATAATTCAGCATCACCAAAAGGTAAACGATAAATTTCAGGGGCAAATGGTCCGAATCCCAATTTATATGGTTTTACTTTACTCGTTAAACTCATTCCCATAAACGTTCTTCCGTGAAATGCATTTTCAAAAGTAATTATCCCTGAGCGTTTTGTATAATATCGAGCAATTTTTATCGCATTATCGACTGCTTCAGCCCCACTATTCGCAAAAAATGCCATTTTAGGAAAGTTTCCAGGAGTTATTTCACAGAGTCGTTTCGCTAGTTCTATATACGGTTCATACATAGCCACATGAAAGCAGGTATGGATATACTTTTCAATTTG
>JAEOTL010000440.1 GCA_016839845.1 Promethearchaeota archaeon | reverse complement strand
TCTGTAAATTTGCGATTGAACCGTCACAGCAATAACAGCAACTACACACAAAATCTACTTTTTGTGAATTACCCGGTCGTAGGATCAAACCTTCTTCCTTATTTCTTTGTAAAATCTGGAATGTTTCTTTTTTACTTATTTCGACCCCATAATCCTGATCAATATACATTTGAGCCATTTCTCCAAATCCTAAACAATTATCCCTGTGCTCAGTCATTTGACATGGTTCGCCCAGAAGGTCCTGAGTTTCACGGCAAACACAGTTAACTTTAACAAATGGACCATCGCAATCTTCTACAATCTTTCTAATGTTATCATAATGTGTAATATTTTGCTCTGGTTCAATATCTACTTCAACAGGGATATATCGCATTTGTTCATATCCCGTTTTACTAGCTTCCCTGCCCCATATCTCACCCATATATGCCCCGAAAACCTCTAAAAATTCATGAGTTTGCTTATCCACTTGAAATTCATATATACCCAATATTAAGGCAGTGTTCGCAAAAAATTTCTTATTCCCTACTCTTTTTGATATTATAGATCCTTTCTTAGCCATAGCATCCAATATTCGCTCTAATTCTTCTAAGGTTATTCCATTATCTTTTATCTTTTCATAAATCTGATCTAATGGCTCAACATCTCGATACCACCCAAATCTTAAATATGTTGCTATCTTAGCCTCTTCAGGTGTAAACATGTATTTTAAGAACTTGATATCCGACCCGGATTTCGCTCGAGGAAATCCGATCGGCATTTTATCAAGGTGTTCCTGCAGCTTACGATATATATTATCCCCTTCCTCTATTTCCACCATTCTTAAACACCATTTTCTTTTTCTATAATTTAGATTTTCCATTTTCCTTCTTCGTAAAAAACTTTATCATCAGCTAAAATTTTAGATCCTGGGAGAGTCATATCTTTTATAATGTCCCAATGTATCCCACATTTGTTTTCTCCACCAGCTTCTTCAACTCCGGCCCCAAGGGCACAGTGAATTGTTCCTCCTAATTTTTCATCAAAAAGTATTTTCTTTGTAAAGCGAGGGATGCCATAATTAGTACCAATCCCCAACTCTCCCATAATATCAGCGTTTTCAATTTTTAAAATTTCTTGAAGTAAATCTTCACCTTTATCCGCTGACGATTTTACCACTTTTCCATCTTTGAATTCTAAATAGATATTTGATACTTCCTTTCCTTGATATAAACCTGGATATGTGAAGCGAATATGACCATTTACAGAGTTTTCAATTGGTCCAGTAAAAACCTCGCCCCCAGGTAAATTAAGACGGCCACACTCATTTATCCATAATCTTCCTTTAACCGACATAGTAAGATCTGTATCTTCACCAATGACTTGGATTTTTTCAACGTCATTCAAATATTTACAGATGATATCTTGTTCTTTTTCTACTCTTAACCATTCCTTGACAGGATCTTCTTTATCAAGATATAAAGCTTTCTTTATAAATTCAAAATAAGAAAAGAGATCCATGCTTGCTTCTTGAGCAAGTGCATGACATGGGAATGGTAATAGAAGATATTTTAATTCATTTGTAGCCATCCTCTTCATTAAAATTTCCCAAACCTCTCTATTAGCGGGAGATCCTTGAACTTTGACTAATAATTTTGGATCGACTAAACTCATTTTTCGAGTATTATAATCCCCAGAGATTACAATATAAGCATCAAATTCTTCAACTACCACCTTTTTAATAGGATCAACATAAGCTAATTGTTCTTCAGAGGCATACTTCAATCTTAACTCTTGGATTCCTTCGAGTCCAACAGTCAGAAGAGGATTACCTCCAGCTTTAATAACTTCTATAAATAAAGCTTGAAATAGTTCTTGAGCTAATGCAGGACCGGCTATAAAGACTCTATCTCCTTTTTGTATATTCACTGCATAATTGATTGCCAATCTGGCAAACTTTTCATAAATCGGATTAATCATTTTTTATTATTACCTCATTTTATTTTATTCTTTCAATTTTTACATTCATTTTTTAAAATATTTCTTTTATCTGTTTTTTAATTGTTTATTTTAAATTTTCCACTTTCCCTCTTCATAGATAACTTTATCATCGGCTATTACTTTTGAGCCTGGCACTTTCATATCCTTTATCATATCCCAATGGACTGAGGATTTATTTTTTGAACCTGCTGTTTCTTCGCCAAATCCGAGAGCACAATGCAATGTCCCACCCATTTTTTCATCAAATAATATCGCTTTAGTAAATTTAGTTATCCCAAAATTAGTTCCTATTGCAAATTCACCAAGTATATTTGCGTTCTCCACCTTTAATAACTCATGTAGAACTTCTTCACCTTTTTCTGCTGTTGCTTTTATTACTTTTCCATCTTTAAATTCTAAATAGATATCCTCAACTTCATTCCCCATACGTATTGCCGGAAACGTAAACCTGATATGACCATTCGTTGAATCTTCAACAGGAGCAGTGTAAACCTCACCATCAGGCAAATTACTCTGACCACTACAATTTACCCACTTTCTTCCATTTACTGATAAGGTTAAATCAGTATCCTCTCCAATGACTTGGATTTTGTCAACTTTATTTAAAATTTCGATAAGATCATCTTGTTGTTTTTGCATTCTATGCCATTCCTCAACAGGATTTTCTTTGTCTAAGAAAAGACTTTTGTAAACAAATTCACTATATGATGGTAAATCCATGTTTGCTTCTTGGGCATACGCATTACAAGGATAGGCTAATACCAACCACTTGAATTCTCCACTTGCGGTTCTCTGTGTTTGAATCTCCCTTATTTCTTTCCTTTTAGGAGCACTCATAAATATTGAGAATTTTTTAGGATCTATATTACTGTATTTTCGTGTATTATAGTCTGCTCTTATTTCAATCATACGATCAAATTCTTTATTTACGATCTCCCCAAATTTGCTCACATATAATAACTGTTCCTCTGAAGCATATTTAAAAAAGGTTTCTTGTATCCCATCTATGCTAGGAACAATCGTCGGAAGAGCACCCACTTGAACCATTTCTTTATTCAATGCTTGAAAAAGATCCTTCGCAAACGCGGGCCCAACTATAAAAACAGTGTGTCCTTTTTTTATCTCAAGTGAATAATTCACTACAATTTTTGCCAGTTTTTCATATATCG
>JAEOTL010000136.1 GCA_016839845.1 Promethearchaeota archaeon | reverse complement strand
TTCTTTATATTTTTTCCACCTAAAGTCATCAAATTGATCGTTTGTACCAATTAAGATTCTATAAAGATAATTCTTCATGTGTGGTTTATCCCAATATTCTTCAGTTAATTCCTTCCATAAATCATTACTAAAATCAAAAAGAGATTTCCATAGACCAATAAAAAACTCTGAAATCTCTTCTAGATCGTTTTTCTCTATATATCCCGAACAATACTTAATTATTAGTTTGAGTTCATTAGCAGGAAATGAATCCTTAAATTTCTGCCCAAATTTGAAAAGAATAAAGGAATTCTCTGAAAGTAAAAAATCTGTTATAGTTTTCCTATCTGAATCTTCCAATTCAATATAACGTGAGATCAAATCATTTAAAATATTTTCAGGCCCGTTTATAAGTAGTGAACTTCTTAATTTTCTCTTGAAATAGTCTAAAATTGGTAAATTTGCTTCTAATTCTTCCTGAAATTGGAGAATCTCTTGGAGATCCTCTTCAACAAAATCTGCTTGTCGTTTATCGAAACTTCTAATGTTATCCACGTAATTAATAAATTCTATCTTTTTATCATTACTCATTTGAAAGATAGTTTCAAGAGTGCTTTTAATCTCACCCCATGGAATATATTTGAGCCAATCTGATAAATTTCGGTAAAGGTACTCAAAAAGAGTTTCATGGATATCAGAAAATAAATCAGGGTGATTAAACCAATCCATTAAACATTGATAGGCTTCCTTCCGGTACGTCTCTAGTTCTTCATAAGTCTTTCCATCGGAAATCCTGTAATGTGTGATCCTAACAGAACCGGCTATGACTGGTCCTGGTATAGACCATTCTCTAACTAAAAAAGTTGTTATTGCACGGAATTTTAAATCAATACATGCATTTATGTATTTTTCTTCCCAATCATCATTCCAAGCTATGTTTTTTATAAAATTCCATCTCGTGTTTACATTTACTTGACCTAAAAGAGAGTGACATTGTTCTAAAAATCTATCTAAAGCTAATTTATGGATATAGGGATGGATTTGATTTTGGAGATCCAGTTCTTGTACAACAATCGGTAAGGAAAATTTTTTTAATATTTTCATTGCTGGTTCAAAATACTGGTCATTTTTTGCAATGTTAGAAAGAAACCACAGGATAGAATCCTGAGGATTCCCTGGAGAAATTAGGGTGCTATGGAAGGGAAAGATAGTTTCAAGTTCTTCAAAAGAAAATGTGTTAATCCAATTTAACATTATTTCTAACGCTTCAGAAGGGCATAAGTAGGCAAGTTCAGAGAAGATTCGGGTTTTCTTTTTATCTTGTAAAATTGAAACATTGGGAAATTCCCCTGATCTTAGTATTAAATAATTTGCGAGATCTGAAGCTCGTTGAGTATCGGTTAGCCTAAGTCGTTCAAAGAATCTTAATTTTAGCTCCTCTACATCTGAATGCAATATTAATGTAATTATTCTATTAAATTCTTGCTCATTGTTAGAGAAATATTCAAAGGATTCAGTAATGATTTTTTGAGAGTCAATAGTAATATGACGACCATGTTTCCTTAAGATGGGCAATTCATCTTGAAGCAAAGTTTCAAATATATTATTGATTTCATGCATTGATACACCTCCATTATCAAACAACTGTATAAAAGCATCTCTCATGAATTGAAATTTATCATCACCTTCGAAATTTTGTCTCCATCCTAAAATTGAAAATAGCGATAATAATCTGAGAGATTGATTTAACAGTCCAATATTAAAGTTTCGATAACGATCGATGACTCTCTGAAAACCAGGACCATCTCGTGCTCTTAAAGTTGGAATAATCACATCAATCTTGTCTCTCAATAAGTTTCCTAATGATTTTGGTGATTCTGAATCATCTATACTCTCAAAGACTACCATATGCTTTCCTTGGCAATCGGAAAGGTGATTTTGAATATCCAAGAAAGGATCCTGCAATTCTTCTAAAGCTCGTTTTTTATATCTCCAATCTCCAAATGCAAGAGAAGGATCGAAATCTTGAATCGAAGAATTATAATAAAAGGATTTCACAGATACTTTAGCGTCATTCTTTTTTAAGGGAATTATCTCTAATCCTTCTTTTTGTAGGATTCCATACTCATAAACAACATTTGGTCTCAATCCATCTAATACAACTATTCCCATATCGCTTTGAGAAATCATCTCTCTAACTGCAATGGGATATAATTCTCCGGCTTTAATTTTGTCACTTAAATATTTAGGTGTAATATCCATCTCTCTTAGAATTGAATCTACAATATCTAAAACTTGACCTATATAGGGTACATGTCTTTTTGAAGAATAAACGATAAATGCTC
>JAEOTL010000439.1 GCA_016839845.1 Promethearchaeota archaeon | reverse complement strand
TTTTGGGTCTGGACATTGGAGGTGCCAATACAAAAGCAGCAGTACTAAAATTTCAGGATGAAAAAATCGAAGAAAGTGTATCGTATATCGAATACTTTCCTTTTTGGGAAAAAACAATACCAGAAATCCCAGAAATGCTGAAAAGAGTGGTCATGAACCTGACAGAACAAAACTCATCGTTATTAATAAATCTTGATTTCATTGCTGTAACGATTACTGCAGAGCTTTCAGATGCCTTTCAAACAAAAAGAGAGGGATTAAATACTATATTAAACGCGCTTGACGCGGTATTTGATAGACAAAAACTACGTTTTATAAGTACAAGTAATAAATTCATTAGTTTTACTGAGGCTCAAAATAATTACTCCTCAATTTCTGCGTCCAATTGGGTTTCTACCGCTCTATTTTTGGGAAGATTTGAAACTATTTGTATATTAATTGATGCAGGATCGACAACTGTAGACCTAATACCAATTTTTAATTCACTTCCAGTATCTTGTGGAAAAACAGACATCGAAAGATTGATGAACCATGAATTAATCTATACAGGTGGTTTAAGGGCAACAATACCTTCGATTACCCATCATGTTCCTTACTTAGGAAAATCAATACGAGTTTCCTTTGAGAAATTTGCTCTGATTGCAGATGTTCATCGAATTTTGGGTAATATTTCGGGTGCAGAGTATATCAATTATACTGCTGATAATCGTTCAAAATCGTTAGATGATTGCTATGCACGACTCTCTAGAATAATTTGTATGGATATTGAGAGTATATCAAAAGAAGATTTAAAAAAAATTGCAAAATTCATTTATGATAAACAAATTATGATTATTTGTAGGGAAATCGAAATGTTCATGGACAATCTTTTAACTAGATTCAATGAATTCGATACAAATCCTAAATTTATTATAACTGGTGTTGCAGCAGATTTTTTAATTAGAAACAGCCTTGTAAATCTAGGATATAAAAATATCACTAATTATGAGGAAATAACCCAAATACCTAATAGGATTAGTTCATCTGCTTTTGCCGTAGCGGGAGCACTATATTATCAGGTAAAATGAAAATAATAAAATTATGAAATCTAAATCTGTTTTATTTAAGATTGGAGGAGGTATTTTAGAGAATCATACTAATTTATCCTCTGTAATTTCTCAATTAGAACAGCTGTATAATACAAATAAAATCCAAAAAATCGTCTTAATTCCGGGAGGAGGAACCCCTGTTAACTTTATCAGAAAGTTATATAGTGAACTTAATTTTACAGAAGATATCGCTCATTGGATGAGCATATTTTCCATGAACTATAATGGAATTGAACTATCTAAGCAATTCCTTCACATTAAACCCGTTGAAAGCTCAAGGAAATTAAAAAAAGAAAGTAAAACTTTTTGTTTATTTTTACCATTTCAATTTTTGAAGAAAAGGGATGAATTACCTCATAGTTGGGAAGTTACCTCAGATTCTATAGCTTTATATTTAACAAAGAGACTAGGAATAAACACGTGCATCTTAATTAAAGAGGTTGATGGCATATTAAACAACAATAACCAAGTCATTAGAGAGATAAGCACTTCACATTTCAATACTATGAGGCAATCTGGTAAAATTTCGCAATTTGAGGGAGTTAATAATCACTTGAAAACCTTATCACGGCCAGTGGATCCATACGTATTATATTTAATTGATAAATACAAAATGCCGTGCGTGATTCTAAATGGGACATCTAAGAAACAAAGAATACTTGAATTTTTCGATGAAAAAATATCTCCTGAAGAAAAAATTTGCACCGTTATTAAATCAATTTAAAGCTTTAATTATGATGAATCTGAAATATTATTAAACCAATTTAAAATAATGGTGATAATAAAATGTCAAGTATAGAAGAAATAAAGAATAATGCTGAATTTCTCATTGAAAACCTTCCAGGAACGGATTTACCTGGTACCGCTAAAATTAATGTACGTTACAAAAATTTGGTGAATTTCGCTAAATGTTTTGGTATAAAAGACCCAAAATATGTTGGCTCGGAAGAAGAGGGTATCGTAGCCTGCCATGCGTATGCTAATGCTTACACTATAAAAAGTCTCTACACCTTGGCTCCCGGTGTAAGATTAACTAAAAATGGAGAAGAACGCCCTCTTATTAAAGATCCAAGAATGATACTTCATGCGGGAAACAAATATAATTGGGAAGGGTGTGTAGATGTAAAACCCAGAGATAAATTAACAGGAACTGCGAAATGGGGTAAAGTTTGGTTAGTTGAAGAAAACATGATGCTATTTGCTGAATTAATAACTACCATTAAAAATCAAGATGACGAAACCGTGTGTAATGTGGTAGTTACAGCAGGAATAAGAAAAGGAGGTTATTAATATAATGGTCAAAATATCAGATTTAAAAGTTGGACAAGTTCTAAAAAGTGAATTTAATGGACTTACAAGAGATTTATTAAAACAATATGCTAAGTCTTCTGGAGATACGAATCCTATACATGTGAACGATGCTGTAGCAAAGGCTGCGGGATTAAAAGGAGTTATTGCACATGGACTATTCTCATTTGGTTTTATTTCTAAGCTTTTTGAAGATTTTCTTGAACATGGAAAATTCGGTAATATAATTGAATTCACTGTAGAAATGAGAGGAATGGTAAGGGTTGGAGATCTTCTTTTAACTGAGGCCACTATCGAGAAGATCGAAGACAAAAGAATAATATTTAATATTAAACAAACTAGCTTTACAAATGTCGAGATTAAGGATACTGATGGAAAAATCGTGAAACAATTTGAAGCGGGTGAAAGAGGATATATTTCTGAAAAAGACATAGCACGTGGATTAATAAAAACCAAAGAAGTTGAGAATGGTACTTTAACTTATCGAGAAAGAATTGCTATTCCGGGTACAGCAGTTATCGAACTTTTTGAATAATCAAAATTAATATTTTTACTTTTTATTAAATTTTCAGAATTTTACAAAAATATTCTTTTTTTCAACGGTTTGAAAGATATTTATACTAGTTGAAAGATAATTTTTATAGAAGGATCTTTGAATTGATGTTATCTTAAAAATAAAACACCCTCTACAATATTGACATCTCTCGCTCTGGATACTGAAAAAATTGAACGCTTGATATTAAATGGTTATAATGAAAAAGCAGCTGAAGAATTATTCAAAATCATTGAGGAATATCAAAATCATCTCGATAAAGATCTAATATATCGATGTCTTAACCTTTTAAACCTTATTTGTGATAAATCCCCAGCAATAGCGGAAAGAACAGTAAAGAATGTTAACGAATTTATAAATGACGCTGATTCATGGATAAGATTAGTTTCACTTGAGATACTATATCAAATCAGCCTATTTAGACCAAATTTATTAATAGATCTAATCAGTAAAATCAGAGGACGTTTATACGACCAAGATCCAGCTGTAAGAAGATTTACTGTCAAAATTATTGGTACTTTAATTTTAACAATCCATATTGATTTGGAAGAAACACAAGAAATCATAGAAGAATACACTGAAAAATTGATGGACGGGGACTGGAAAGTAAAACTATCTGTAATTAAAACAATTCAAAGAATTCTGAACCAAGACTACACCAAAATAAAAAATTTAGAACCCTTACTCTCAATGGTTATAATTAATCTAAGAGATGAAGATGATGATGTAGCTAAAGCTGCTGCTGAACTTCTTGAAGTTCATGGCACATATTTTCTTTCAAAAGAAAAATTATTCTACGTCCTTTTAAATCTTCTATACAATGAAGAAAGTAGAGTAAAAGAATTAGTAATATGGCTATTTGGAGAGATAGGTAAAGAAAAATCCTCCGCATTGCAAATAATCTCGATTATACCTAAGTTAATAAATCTATTAAGAGAAGAGGATTACCGAATTCAACTAAAAGTAATTGAAGCATTAGTGAATATAGCAGAAAATAATTTTGACCAGATATGGGCCAATCTTATACATTCTATGCTCGAAACAGGCCCATCCTACTTTAGAAATTCATTAACTAATGCTATTTTTCAACTATGTCAAAAAAACATTATTGAAATATTCCCCTATTTGTTTGAAGAATTAGAAAATCCCTCAGAAAACGTTCGGGAAGGAATAGCACTTGTATTTAAACGTCTATTCGAGGAATATCAAATTGAAATAGAGAATGAGATAACTAGAATCTTGTATAAGCTTGAATCTCGATATTGGCGTGAAAGAAAACAAACCGTAAATCTATTAAACCGAATTTGTTTCATTTTGAAAAATTATAAAATTGCTGTATGGATTACTATTGAACTAAATAATATTCTACGAAATGAAAAAGATCCTGAAGTGAAAGAAGAAATTTTATACACTTTGGAGAGTATTAAGGCAAACTTTAAGGATATCGATTCTGCAATTGATAAGATAAACAAAGAGTTGGTCTTATTTCAAGAGGAAATTGAAAGATTTCAAAAGATACCTGCAGAATTTCGAGAAAAATTAAATTCGTATATTGATAATTTTAAATTTGATGACACTGAAATTCAACTAAATAGAAAATATGATAAGATCTTAAAGAAAATTAAAAAATTTGACAATCTTATTAACCAGTTCGAATATAAGCGATTGGCATTTGAATTAATTGAGGAGTGGGAGGATACTAAGGTTCAAATCATTGATGAATTAAGTATTATTAAAAGTTTTATTACCGAAATTTGTGAAGAGAAGAAAAGAGATTTTGAGCTAAACCTACAAGAAGAAATCAAATTATTAGGAGATCGGATCAGTGTAATACAAGCTGAGTTTGATTACCTTAAAGAGAATCACCTAGAAATGAATGTAAGTGATGAAGAAAATGAAACCTTTGTTTATATTACCCAACTCAGAAAAAAATTGTTTAAATTAGATGGAGAAATTAGAGAACTTCTAGTTAACAACGTAGAATTTGATGAGATCTTTAAAGATTTATTGACTGTTTGGGTAACTGTAAAAGTTGAAATTCAAGAATATTTAAGTGAATTAGATAGGCAATTTAAAACAATTAAAGATGATTTACTTGATTATATGATGCAAATCCAACAAAGTGGGGAAACATTTGACAATCAGGAGATCAATGGAATAAGTAATGAACTTAGATTTCAACTTCTTCAAGGGCACATCCAATCGATTATTTCGGAGAGAATAGGGGGAGTAAAAAAATTGAATGATAACTTTGCAAATTTAAACTCAAAGTTAGACTTCCTAATTGAAACAAATGATTTTTCTGATGGAAGAAAGTTAATTGAATTAAATACTACTCAAATACAAAACTTTTTAGAAGAAACCGAACTCCAAATAGAAGGAATCCTAGGGAAGGAGAAATTAATAGAAGATAATAACGTATTTAATTTATATGTTAGACCCTATATTAATAAATTTAATACATCAAAAGATTTACTTATAAATCGGCTTAAAAATTTCGTGCAAAAAAGCCAAGAGAAGTTATATTTGAGTCAAATAAAGTTTTATAGAAAAATGATAAATCCAATTAAATTGGATCTCTTATCTGAATATCTTGATCTAGATGTAGGGAGGGTTAAGGATTTGGCATTGAAATACATAAACAAAAATAAACTCAATGCAAAAATTATGAACGATAAACTCCACTTCGAAGAAATTAAACCCGATATTACTGATTCCAAAGAAATCCTCTTTTTTAAAAATATCAAAACAATTGGAAGCGAGATTTATTTAAATTTCAAATTGACTAATCCTTCAAATTTTAATTTTATGGATTTTCGAATATCTTTAAAGGTCCCTAGCTATGTTATCATTCAAAGGAAAGAAAGTTTTCCAAAGTTTCTTCAGTTAAATGAGTTGAAATCTGGAAAAGCTTTCAAATTTAATTATGTGTTGAAGGTAGATAAAGAGAAAGAACTAAAAAAGAACTTATTTGATCCAAAAGCAGATGAAATTAGACTAGAGCTAACTTATAAAGATCAATTCGATAATACAAGAAAAACAACTAAACATCTCGAAATTTTCTTACCATAGTTCATGATAAAGCTAAGCCTCTCAACCGTATAAGTTTTAAATATATCTTTATATTCTAATTAGTTCCTATTCTAACAAATTGTCTAAGAACAGAAGTCCTATCACCTATTTCGCTGAGTAAATTACTACTGAATTACGCATAAATTTTTATAATAACTTTTCCTAGATTAGTTGAAATAATGAGTTGTTTTATTCATTTTTTAAATAAATTATATTGAAAATGTTAATATAACTTGGCTTTATTTTAAATCTACCAGAAATATTGGTAAATAATAAATTCGAGGTGAAGGATGCAAGAATTAGAGAGTTATCGACTAACGCTCCAAACGAAACTTTTTGGTTGAAACTGCAAACTTTCAAGTGAAAAACTAGACAAACTTCTTTCTAACGCAGGTTTAAAAGGAGACATTGAAGATTCTGCTGTAATTCCGGTGCCAAATACAGATCTGGTTATGGTAAAAAACATTGATATCTTCACACCAATTTTGGATGAGCCTGATATTCAGGGAGAAATTGCCGCCGCTAACGTAACAAACGATGTTTTTGCCTTAAACGTCAAAGACATTTCTGGAATGCTTGTGTTTCTGGGATTGAAAAAGAATATGCCCCTATACGTAGCAGAGGATATATTGAAAGGGGTTAAGAATTTCATGGAAAATAAGATAAACTCCAAAGTCTTGGGTGGTCATACCATCTATTCCGAGTGGCCTTTAATCAAAAAAATTTCTTTTTTGAGAGGAAATCGGAGGAGAAGCTTCGGGGTTCGTAGACAAGAATAAAATTATCAGAAAAAATTACGTTAAAAACGGAGATAAATTAATTCTTTCCAAACCAATTGGGAATCAAGCCATTATGGCAGCATACCGATTACAAAAAAATAATCCTAAACTAATTGAAAACTACTCATCCGCAGAACTTGATACATCGATCGATCTCGCAATTGAATTAATGATTACACCTCTACAAGACGTAGTAAAGGTAATCCATTCATATTCTGACGTCAATTTCGTACATTCAATGACTGATGTTTCAGGATTTGGTTTAAGTGGACACTTAAGAGAGATGCTTCAGGACTCCAAATATTCAGCTACCATAGACAAAGTACCCCTTATCAGACTAACTGAAGATTTAGCCCATGATTTTGGCTATAAATTTGATACACTTGAAATGCCAGAAACAGCTGGAGGAATGCTCCTTTCTGTTGATCATACCCAAGCGGAAGAATTTTCCGAAAACCTCAAGAAACACGGGGTAAAAAATTGGATTGTTGGTACAATCGATAACAAACACAAACCCAAAACTGTTCATATCTCTGATGATATTGAGCATCTAGAAATAACAAAAATCTAACGATGTTGATGAAATAAGCAGAAACACTATTTGTGGTTGCTTATTGAAAGGTCCGTCGCGAAACGGCATCGTAACGTTTGTTTGTATTTTTATTTTATCTTACTTTAATTGTGTAAATAATTTTATTTATCGAACTCTTCGATAAATTATATCGAAATTATTAATTAATTATAAAAAAAATTAATAATTATAAATAAAATAGGGATTTGAAAAATTAAAATAGTCTTTCTCCCCTATATGAAATATTAACAACAATAAAAAATAACTTAATCAAAATTTATATCAGCATTACATCAAAAGATGAGGTGAAAAATGAAAAAAGATAAACAGTATAGACTTACTGCATCGGTTAAAATTCATGGATGAGCCTGTAAACTTGGACCAAATAAATTAGAAGAACTGTTGTTTAATGCTGGATTGGTAGGAGATATCGAAGATGCTGCTATTATACCCGTGCCGAATTCAGAAATAGTTCAAGTTAAAAATTTGGATGTATTCACACCTATCATTGATGAGCCTGAAATAATGGGTCAGATAGCTGCAAACAATGTGACTAACGATATTTTTGCATTAAACGTCCCTGAAATCTCTGGAATGCTGGTATTCTTAGCTATTAATAAGAATACTCCTATGTACATAGCTGAAGGCATTCTTAAAGGAATTAAAAATTTCGTTGAGAAAAAAATTAATTCGAAGATAGTTGGGGGGCACACAATCTATTCAAAATGGCCTTTGTTCGATAAGGAAATCCCTTTCGAAAGGAAATCGGAGGAGAAGCATCTGGATTCGTAAATAAAAATGCAATGATTCCCAAATATGGAGTTAAGAATGGTGACCAATTACTATTAACAAAACCCGTAGGTCTACAACCCATTATGTCCGCATATAGGATTCTCAAAGATATCCCTGAAATGCTTGATACTTATTCTGAAAAACAATTAAGAAAATCGATAAAAATTGCTGTGAAAATAATGACTACATCCAATCAGAATGTTGTAGAAACTATCCATTCTTTTGAAGACTTCTCATTTATTCATGCAATGACTGACGTGACTGGTTTTGGGTTTGCTGGTCATTTAAGTGAAATGCTTCAGAATTCCAATTTGTCAGCACTTATTGAAACTATACCTTCTATCAAACTTTCAGAAGCTTTGTCTAAAGATCTGGGCTACGCTTTTGATGAATGTAAATGCTCTGAAACAGCAGGAGGAATGCTTATGGCTATAGATCCAGAGAAAATCAATGAATTTTCAGAGAGACTAGCAAGGAATGGGATTAGTAATTGGATCGTCGGTAGAATAGACAAAGAGACACCCGATCTTGTTAGAATTTCCGGAGATGTTAGGAACATAGAAATTACTAAATATTAAAGATGTTGATGAGATAAGCAGAAACACTAGCATGTGGTAGCTTATTGAGAATTCCACTCGCAAGGTGGCATCAATAAATAATACTTTCTATTCCTAAAGAATAGATCAGTATGAATAGGTTTAGAAATATGTTATATTATAGTTCCACCAAGTTGGATTATTATTTTTTTTATTTCACTGAGGACTTCTTCCACTAATTCTTCCCCATTTTCTACATTGAAAGCAGTAATAGAAATTTCCACTTCAACAGATAATCCAATTCTTGGGTGAGTTTTTATCCAGAGCTGCGGATATTTTTGTGCCAGTTCGTTTGTATACGGTGCAATTTGTGATTCACCAATTCCACTGAAGAGAAATCCTTTTTCTAAGAATTTACCTTTTTTGTCTTTTAATATTGGATTTATAATATTTCTGAAAATGGATTTCATCTCAGTTGGTACACCCGGTAATATAAATATAGAAATATCTCCTTCCTTCACTTTAACCCCTGGAGCAGTCCCAACCGTATTAGGTAATGGAATTGAACCTTGGGGTAGATATGCCATTTTTTCCCGTTCCTTTGTCATTCCTTCAAGTTTCAAGATCCCTTGTTTGTGAGCATGTTCATAAGCTTTTTTTATAGAACTATATGCATGTTGATTTAACTCCAATTTTCGGTCGAGACCCAATGCGATACCCTCTAATGTCATATCATCGAAAGTTGGCCCTAATCCACCTGAAGTTATGATGATATCTGGGTTACGCTTAATCATTTCCTTTAACGCGCTGGAAATTGTATCAAGGTCATCATCTACTGACGTAATTCTTTTTAAATGATGACCGTAACGACTTATTCGTTTTGCCATCCAGTTAGAATTGCTATCTAGTGTTTTTCCGATTAAAATCTCATTCCCGATAATTAAAAGTTCAATATCCATTTATTAATCTCCTTTAAATGATCATAATCCTTTGTATAGTAGAATAACTGTAATAATTCCTTAAATTCATTTAATTTTCATAATTCTTTATTTTTATGAAACTTGAAAAAATGCAATCAATGTAAAAACGATTATTATTAAGAACCTATGACAATCGAAATAGACGATGCGGGAACAGGAGACCTTGTTGGAGATGCATTTATTGGTCTTCTTAGAAAAGGATCGGGGGAATTAATTTTTAAAACTTTACCCGTAAGTCTGTTCAAGGGAGAAGATTGGAGGAATAAAACATATTTAAAAGAAACTGTAAACCTCGTCAGAGAGGGATTAAGTGAATTAAATTTCCAGAAAGATAATGAACTAATCAAACTCTGTCGAGGGAACGTATTTGATAAAGTACGTGAATATTTTTTAGAACAGGGAATAAATTTTGAGGATGCTGTTGTTGAAGGGGAATTACAGAACGCTGTTGAGGAAAAATTAATTGATCACCTCAGAAATGACTTGGGGGTAAGGTCTCGGAATTTAACAACGAAAAGTGGGGCAAAACGATTCTTTATTTTATTTAATTGGGTGTGCTATAATTTTCCTCGCAGGAGTCACTACGTGAAATCAGGTTTCAAGAAGTGGAATACTGTGTGGAGAGATAGGGCTATTAAAAAATATGAAGAAATAAAAAAAGATAAGAGATCAAAATACTGAAGATGCTACCCATCATTTATGAAGAATAAAATCGTTATTTTTGCACCTCATCCTGATGATGAAATATTTGCTTGTGGAGGCACTATTATAAAATGGATAAAAGAAGAACATGATGTTCACCTAATTTATGTAACAGATAATAGAGCCCTCATTAGTTGGGGACAACAAGAAGATCAATTGATACAAGAACAAGCAAGAGATTATCTACAATTAAGTGAGGATCAAATAGCGAAAATTGCTCTGGAAGAAGCTAGTGTGGTTTCACAGAAGTTAGGATTAACACAAAATAATGTTCATTTCTTTAAATTCTATGATCAAGAAGCAATGAACAATATTGAAAAAGGAGTGAAATTATCCAAGAAAATTATTTTTGACGCTAATAGAATAGTGTTACCGAGTGATAATAATTCCCATCCAGATCATCAAGCAACTCACACAATAGCAAAAAAAGCAGCAGAAGAACTAGATCTAAAGGAAGTGGAATTTTATGTTTACAACATCCGTGGTGCTTTAAAAATTCCGAAGGAAAAACAGATTAAGGTGAATGTTGTTCAGTTTAGACCGAAAATTCTTGAAATGATGAAGAATTATAAAACCCAGCTTTGTATAAAGGAAACTAAAATGGGTCTTGAGATGCTCAAAAGAAGAAGAAGTGAGAGATTTGCGATCTTTAATTTTAATGATATAAATCAGTTTGTAAATTTTTAATTTAATTCAGTTCCGCAATTCTTACAGACTTTAGAGTTTCTAGGATTTTTATCATATCCACAGGCAAAACAAATTAATATCCCGTCGTCAGGTGATTTGTTAAATTCAACTCTTTCGTCTTTCTTTTTGTTTTCATCATCCTGATTGAGTTTACTTGATTCTCGGTATCGAGCTAATTGTTTTTTCACATATTCCTCATCATGAGGGGTGACAATCGTAAATTCAGATGATGTCTTAAGCTCTTTGAAACCCTCTGGTAAGTTTTTAATCTCGGTATCTTCTAATATTTCAACAGTTTTATTTTCTCCCGTTTCTTCAATTGTTCTTTCTTTTTTGATTCCCTTGGGAGGGATTATTTCATTTAGTTCATCATCTTTAGAGATTTCGACATCTCGGACTTCTTCAGTTTGCTTAATACTTTCATCCTCAAATAGAGCCTTTTCATATTGACCTGCTTTCAAACTTTTTATATGCTCAATTATCCCCTTTGTTCTATTTAATAGCATATTTTTATATCTAGCATCGATATTACGGGATTTTGAGAATTTTAAGGCCATTTCTGAAATTTCTAACCAGAGCTTTATCGCAGAATCTATCTCATTGCGTTTCTCATAACTTCTTGCCAGTGAAACTTTTGTCTTTAGTTCTTTATTGAATTTCGTTATATCCATCTGTGTTTTAGACTCATTTTCTTTAAATTACAAGGTTAACAAGGAAACATTGATTATTAAATCTTTATTAGACCTCTCACTAGAAATTAAATTTTTATGCCTATTCACTATTAGAT
>JAEOTL010000438.1 GCA_016839845.1 Promethearchaeota archaeon | reverse complement strand
TTCTTGAACATGAACTCCCTTTTTATATGATGAGTATTATCTCTGATAAGAGACCATCCTTTCACTTGCCTGATGTAATTATCTTCTTCTGATTTAAGAAGAGGGGGAACTCCACCCTCACATGGTACACATTTTATATTGAGTAAATCTTTCATGATTATACATTTTAAATCTAATCAAAATTCATAATTAACATATCGCTTATCAAATTAAAATTAGAGGGTTTATTTATTCGCTTTCAAAATTTTGGTCAGACAAATTATAAAGATATTAAATATATCATTTCAAAGGCCGTGGAAAGCAATAACTTGCATTTGAGAGATTATAATTTCTTTCATTAAAAATTTAAAGGAAAAGAAATTAAGTAATATTACAAGAATTTTAGGTCTAGGATATGAGATATGTTAGATTAGGGAAAACTGGGATTGAAGTTTCCCGAATATGTTTGGGTATGATGTCGTTTGGAAACAAACGAGAGTGGCAACTTGAAATTGACCAAGCAAGACCTATCGTAAATAAGGCATTAGATTTAGGAATAAATTTCTTCGATACTGCGAATGTATACTCAGCAGGAAGGTCGGAAGAAATTACTGGCGAGTTACTTAAGAAATCAAGAGATGATGTGATAATTGCTACAAAAGTCTATTTGTCAGCATCAGGGATTAGGGATCCAAGAGAAAAGCCAAATCAAATAGGGTTGTCACGAAAAATGATACGAAGAGAAATAAATGGATCATTAAAAAGACTTGATTTAGACTACATAGATCTATATCAAATTCACCGATTAGATTCAAGTTTACCCCTTGAAGTAATTCTGGGAAGTCTAAACCATCTAATTAATGATGGAAAAGTGCTCCATATAGGTGCGAGTTCCATGTTTGCGTGGCAATTTACTAAAAGTTTATGGATTGCTGAAAAGTATGGTCTTGAACCATTCAGAACTATGCAGAATCATTATAATCTTATATATAGAGAAGAAGAGAGAGAAATGATGCCATTATGTAAGGATCAAGGAATAGGTGTAATTCCTTGGTCACCATTGGCGCGAGGGTTTCTTAGTGGAAGATATTCCCGTTCAGAGGAACCTGATTCTCCTCGAGTAAGATCTGATCCAAATTTGAAAAGAAGATATTTCCATCCCGCAGATTTTGATGTTTTAGATGCTGTAGTGGAACTTGCTAAGAACAAAGGTGTGTCTCCTGCTCAAATTGCTCTTGCATGGATGTTTTCAAAGGATTATGTCACATGTCCGATATTGGGGGTTACAAAAGTAGAGCACGTTGAACAAGCGGTTGAAGCTTTGGATATCAAACTGTCAAACGATGACATTAAGAAATTAGAAGAACCTTACGTACCACATCAAGTAATAGGCCATTTTTAAGATATCAATGTAGAGTTATAATTGAGGAATTTTTTGAACTAAGGTGATTAAGCTCTCTTAACTGCTGTGTGCTAGTGTCGGTTTTTTTGCTTCAAACAATCCGTTAATTCCCGTTATTTCGAATTTAGACTGTGTCTTAAGAATTTTTAGAATAGCTCCCTCAACTTCATCCTTTTTTTCTCTAAAGTCAGGAAATTCCTCAACTGGAAACATTGATTCAATATACCTCATTAATGGATCAGCCGAGTTAATAATAACTGGATTGACATATTCATAAAACTTAATATCTGAAAAAAAAGGCTCTAGGATAGCTCTTCCAGTTTCGTTTCTAAATTCACTGAATAATTCCAATCTCTCTTCTGAATATAGTCCAAACTCATTGAGAAAATCTTTTAGTTCTTGTATATGTCGTTGACTAATTGTAGTTGATATAAACCTACCACCTGGCTTCAATACTCGATTTATAGATCTTAGACCTTTTTCGATATCTGGAATGTGGTATAACATATGACATCCAATCACAACATCAAAAACCTGATCTGGGTAGGGGATTGTTTCTGCATCAATGATTTCAAATTTAAAAGGGAGATTGAGCGGTTGTAGGTTATCTTTTGCTTTATTAACCATTTCTTTTGAAAAATCTGATAAAACAATGAAGCATGTAGGGGGTATATCTTTCGAATTCTCAAGCCACAACTCTCCTGTTCCACAGCCTAGTTCTAATACCTGTTCATGATCTTGAATCTTAATTTTTGAGAAGATCCATTTCTGGAAGGATTCCGGGTTTAATCCATAGGACCAAAGATTCATTCGGCTAGTCAAGTTGTGAGGTGTTTTATACTGAAGTTCAGCATAATCTTTAACAGTTTTCCTATTTTTCATATATATGAGAGAATACTCCCAGTAATTTTAATTTTGATATTGAATTATATGGTGCTATAGGGGAACAAGAGCTTCAATTTTACTTCTTCTTTTCCTTCCCTTTCATAATTTATTGAGAAAATTGTAAGAGGTTTTAATAAAAAGAATTTTATATGAGAGTCGTCTTTAATGGGTTAAATTCTACAAAAAATTGGGCTTGATTTTTTATGGAACTACAAGTTGGAAAAATGTTTTTATGGGGCTTTATTTCTGCTATAACTTATATAGCAGTACCCTTTCTCTTGTTCTATCTCCTTGACATGTGGGGGCTAATGAGCTTCACACAAGAGTTTAAAACGTCTATTATAATATTCGGTATAGTCGGTATTGTCTTCTCGATGTTAAGTCATCTCTTTCCAAGAGACACATCTGCAAATCGGTTAGTAGCGTTCGGTTCAACAATTTATTCGGGGGTTTTTCTATTTTACATCTTTGGAGGATTTACACCTGGTGTGTCCTATGGAACGTATTCCATCACAATTCCCCCTATTGAAATTCTCTTGGGTCTGCAACTTATTGCCTGGTTAATGCTAGGATCAACAATAATAAGAGCACTACGCTACTTGATTGAGGCCATAGAGCTCCGCAAGAAAGACGAATATCGCGTGAAAAAATTTAAACTTAGTAAGGTATTTCAAATAATAGGGACGATTGCGAGTTTAGTTATGCTCGGATATCTTGGAACATTAATCTATAGTGGTTTAAACCTTGGATTTAGTAATCTTGCAGTAAGTGATGTTGGTCATGATCCTGGACCAACCCCCCTTGATCCCTCTGATGACACGATAAATATGACGATAAGTTTCGACCTTACTAATGGAGGAATCTATGCTATTTATGATCTTTCTATAGATGTTCTTTTCTCTACAGTTACTTCAGCAAATGCGAGTGCACTCCCGGAGAATACTGTAATTGGAGAATCTCTTGACAGTAATATAGGTACTATTCACTCTTTTTCATCAGCACCAAATAACGAAATAACAGTAGTAATAGATCCCCTCTACACTGTTGGATTCCTGACAACAGATTGTGTGTTGGAGATTAAGATTTCCTTCTCAACAATATATGCGAGAATTCTGGCGAATTTAAATATCTCGATTCAAACACCGTGGACGGCTTTAATATAGAGGATTTTAAATAAAATTCCTCTTAATTATTTATTTCTTTTATTTTTATTACTTGAACAAACCAGAAGGAAATATAAAAGACATATTTTTATCTTAATTTAGCATATTTAATTTAATAATAATTATAATCCCCAGAATTATTATCCTAAAATTACATAGGATGTTGAGCATATCGTTAAAAAGGAGGTAGCTTTCTATGGTACAAGTGGTAGAGAGAGAAAAGACTATAAGGGATAGGGTTCTGACAATTGAACCCACGGATAGGGTTGAAAGGTTGCGGAAGAAATATTTGAATACACCCGATCATGTTATTATCGACATTCTCCGCATCAGAACCCGAGT
>JAEOTL010000437.1 GCA_016839845.1 Promethearchaeota archaeon | reverse complement strand
TTGATTAGAATTGACACCAGTGTTTTTCACAGAGTTCATAACGATAATACCAAAATCTAAGTATTATTTGAGGAATATTCAATTATTATTAGATTTTTAGGTTTTAATAAATAAGATTATCGGATATGGTGTCACCTTCCCTTAAATTTGCTTATGCACATTTTTTTTTAGATGCATTCTAACCAATATTCTAATTCAGAGATTCTTCGAACTAGATAAATCCTATTACCAATTATTAACTGGTTAATAATAGGAGCTTGACAGTAATATTTTGTTAAGGATCAATTTAAATAGATAGAGCGCTATAAACTATTTGTGTCGGAACGAGAAATCGCATATGATATAAGGTTGGAACAACAGTTGGAAGAAATAAAGCTGAAAATGTGGATTAGTGAAGAATTACAAATTCAACCCAAGAAGTATCATTCTCTCATCAAAGAAAATTGGGAGAGATCCCTAGTTGGAAGCTAATATTTATACCTTAGGCTATTTCTAAAATTTCATTTCTGGTCATTGTGAATAATTTCGCCGGGTGCTAATAAGGGTTGTAGTCGCTTCAATCCATTGAGATAATTCATCATCAATCCTGCAACTATGCACAATTTTCTCTAAATCTTCAAGATTACTGAACTTAGACTCAACTAATATATCCCAACCCCCATATATCGGTGTCGCATAAGTTATTTGCCAATCTTCGCTAGGATCACTTGGCTTCATAGTTTTGAGCTTTTCTACGACGTCCCATTGATTACTAATGATTTTGAGTCGAATTAATATGTAACCACGATAATAAATTCACTTAACACCTATGCTAAATTTATAGCTTCTTTACGTAGCAAATTTTGAATAGATTAATAAATTGTAATATATTTTTTAAGGCTTTTCAAGATTTCTATTAACTACAGAATTGTCTATTCGCTAATTATCACTCTTTTTTCTAATTTTCTACCAGTATATTTCTTTTAATGTATTATGATATTCATTTAGAGATTTTATTTCAACATCTTTACCACGCACATTCTCGATTGCATCTACAATAGCTCTTGCAAGCTGCAAATTAATAATAACAGGAATATTATAATCTACCGCCATCCTACGAATCTTATATTCATCTTCTAATATCGTGCTGAACTTTTCTTCGACTGTCGTAGGCAACGGTATATTTATTACCAAATCTATCGCTCCATTCTGAAGGCATCCCATAATGTTAGGTTCCATTCCAGATTCATGAATTTTATAAAGACGTACAGCATAGATTCCATTACTTTTTAATGATAAAGCGGTATCCTCAGTAGCGAAAATAGTAAATCCTAAATCTTTCAGCTTTTTAGCGATAGGGACTATTTGTCTCTTAAGTTCTTCTCCTCCAACAGAGATTAACACATTCCCTCCTTCTACAGGAATACGCATTTCAGTAGCTTCCAGAGCTTTTAACAAGGCATCTTGAAAGTCATCACCAATAATACCAATCTCACCAGTAGAAGCCATCTCTACCCCAAGTCGAAAGTCAGCTTTATCCAACCTCATAAAGGAAAACATAGGAGCTTTAATTCCTACGTAATCTCCATAAGGGAGTTTAAGAAGGTTTTCAGGAATTTTTTCACCCATTATCACCTCAGCTGCTAATCTCATGAGATTTATACCACGTGTTTTTGAAACATAAGGCATCGATCTCGAACTACGTAAATTACACTCAATTACGTAGACTTCTTCATCCTGTACTAAGTATTGAACGTTAAAAGGGCCTTGAATTTTTAAAGCTAAAGCAATTTCCTTAGTATATTTTTCGATTTTTTTGATTACTTTATCTGTGATGGTGTAAAAACCTATTGACATAGTTGCGTCCCCAGAATGAATTCCCGCATTTTCAATATGTTCAACAATAGCCCCTATCAGGATGTTACTCCCATCAGAAATGCCGTCACATTCGATTTCTCTAGCATCAGTGAAAAATTTGGTAATTACAACAGGATATTCTTTTGAGATAGAAGCAGCAAGATCTAGAGTGTCTCTAAGAGTTTGTTCATCATAACATACTCTCATAGCCGCTCCACTTAATACATAAGAGGGTCTCACTAACACAGGATAATTGACTTCCTTAGCAAAAATTAAGGCTTCCTCTTTGGTTGTTAGTGCATTCCACTGGGGTTGCTTGATATTCAGTTGATCTAGGAGAGCACTAAATTTGCTCCTATCCTCCGCCATATCGATTCTTGAACCGTGAGTACCTAGTATTTTTAAATTTGTTTTTCTAAAAAATTCCGAATATTTGGTTATCTTTGCTGCTAAATTATTTGATATCTGTCCTCCTGCTGAAACGACTATACCTTCGGCTTTTTCGAGTTCACAAATATCAAGAACTCGTTCTCCAGAGATTTCTTCAAAATAAAGCTTATCGCTTACGTCATAATCCGTTGAAACTGTTTCTGGATTGTAATTTATCATTATAGCTTGATCGATGCCCAGATTCTTTAATCCCCATAAACAATTAACGGATCCCCAATCAAACTCAACTGATGCCCCAATTCGATAAGTTCCCGAACCTAACACGATAACTTTTTTTAGATTTGATTCATTTTCTTTTTCAAAATCGATATCGTGCTCCGAAGCACTGTAGGTAAGATATAAATAATTAGTAACAGCAGGCCATTCCGCAGCCAGTGTATCGATTCTCTTGACGTAGGGATGGATGTCCAACTTTCTTCTTAATTGCCTAACAAAAATAGTATCAACTTCCATAATCTTTGCGATCTGACCGTCAGAAAATCCATATCTCTTCGCTCTTTCTAGCCAATACCTTTTTTCGAAATTAGATGATTGTAATAAATCAAGACCTCGGAGTTTTTCTTCAAGGTCAATTATATTCTTCAATTTATAGAGAAACCACTTATCAACCCTAGAAAGTTGATAAATTTCATCAATCGAAATGCCTCGTTTAATTGCCTCCCCCAGCCTATAAACCCTCAAGTCTGTTGGATTTCTTAGGGCATACTTAAGTTCATTTATATCTTCAATTGGTTCCAGATCATTTGCTACAAAACCTTTCATTCCTATATCAAGCATTCTGATCGCTTTTTGAAGTACTTCTTCAAAAGTTCTCCCAATAGCCATTACTTCTCCAACTGACTTCATTTGACTTCCTAATCGACGGTCCACTTTCTGAAATTTCGTTAGGTCCCATCGAGGGATTTTAAGTACTAGATAGTCTAACGCGGGCTCAAAACACGCAGTGGTAATTCCAGTAATTTTATTCTTTAATTCTGGTAATGTATAACCGATAGCTAATTTTGCAGCGATATATGCTAGAGGATAACCAGTTGCCTTAGAAGCGAGTGCTGATGATCTAGAAAGTCGAGCATTGACTTCAATTGCTCGAAACTCTTTCGAAAACGGATCTAAGCCATATTGAATATTACATTCCCCAATAATCCCCAAGTTCCGAATAACTCGTATTGAAGCTGATCGGAGCATCTGATACTCTTCATTGGTGAGCGTTTGACTAGGACTTATGACAAATGATTCTCCAGTATGAAGTCCAACGGGATCGAAGTTTTCCATGTTACAATTAATAAAACAATTATCAACAGAATCCCTCACAACTTCATATTCAATTTCTTTCC
>JAEOTL010000052.1 GCA_016839845.1 Promethearchaeota archaeon | reverse complement strand
TTCTATTAGGGATTAAAGCAATTTCATCATCATCTTCAAGATTCACATCCCTAATTATTGAATTTTCATCGAGTAATATACCCCCAGAAGATAAGAGAAAATCTTCTAGATCATAATAAAATAAAACAGCTATTCTGTCCTTAATTGTACTTATTAATTCAATTGTATCAATTATCATTAATTTCGTTTTCTCACCAGGTTCGACTAATGATCGTACATAAACACGGATCTTGTCTTCAATATCAATTGGATTACTAGGTAGTGTATAGGTGATATCTTCTTTAGGTTTACCTCTATTATTTAACATATTGTCAATTAACTCCCTTCTTTCAATTGGATCATAATATAACATCTCTCTAATAAACAATATCTTGTCCATTTTGGGTAATTCCAAGAGGTTAATTTTGTTTAGTTCTTCCTTACTAAAGCTTGTAAAAATGTATTTATCAAGAAGAGGTGTATCCTTATAGGATTCCTCTGATTCAACATATTCTTCTATTGATGGTATAGCATCGATATAATCTTCAATAATTTCTATTTCTTCCTTCTTGGTCGATTTTATTTTGACAGGATATTTTTTTTCTTTTATCATCCTATCTTGAGATCCTCTTGATTGCATAACCGTATAGACTGTACTAGTGGATAATACAGCAACACTTCCAATAGTTAGAACCAGAAATAATGGTATATTTTCTATGCTGTATAGGAAAAACACTATATAGAGCGCACCAAAAATAGCGTAAAGAGTAAGAATGCTTAACAATCTGTATTTCTTTTTCATAGTTTTTTGATTAGATTATTTTCTGAAATTATAATATTTAATTAAAAATTTAAATGGGATTGGTATAAAATTGGAGTTTTTAATTCTAAACACCTTGAATTGATTTTATTATCTTAGTATATTCCTTTTCATTTATTCCATACATATTTCTGTTTTTGTCTTTTTCGATTTTTAATAATTTCAAATCTATTAGAATATCTAGGTATTTTTTAACCGTTCCATGATTTTTTTTTAAACCATTTGCGAGTTCTGTAATTTTTAATGCTTTATTTTCTTTCTTTATATATTCTATTATATTTTGAACAATTTCCTTCTTTAAATAATAGTAAAACTTATCAAGTTTTGAATTTGAATCAAACTTGAAGAAAATTCTATGATTGTTGATTTGTTTTGATCTAATAAATTGAAATTTCTCTAAACATGATAAGTGCCATAATGCTTGATTACTTCCTACGTTCAGAAATCTCATTATTTCATTTATATTTGAAGGATTTTTCTTAATATAATTAAAGATCTCATTCCTGAGTGGGTGTTCAATTATATTATTCTTCATTAATTTAGTTCCAGGGATAATGATTCGTTTTTTAATTAATTGTTTTAAAATGAGCTCAATTCTATTCTCGTTTATATTGGGATCATATCTTACTCTATTGTTAATATAAGAGATAATTTCTTTGATTGAAAAAAAGGTCTTCTTGGTTAAGTATTCTCTTACTAATTCAAGAACAACCGATTCTGCATTATCCCGAGAACTCATGAGCCTAAACTTATATAACGTTGATTTTTCTAGTTTATATATTTCTTATTCTCTCTAAAACAATATTTTACGCTAATATAATTATTGATAAACATTCATTCAATTTATAATATAATTTCTTAGGAATCTAGTTTTTTTCTATTCATTTGATTAAAAAACTGGTAAAACTTCAAAATCATTCCAAACGGTTTTATAATACCTTTTTAATCCCATTTTACTAAGATACACAAAATTAAAAATTACCAAAAAAAAATTGGATGTGATAAATGAATGAGTTTTGATGAATTTGATGAAGATTTAGGTGGAGAAGACCCTGTTAAATCTAAAACACCAATGTCGAAAACACCCACAGGGGGGAAAAAATTGACTCTATACTTCATGTCAACTATTGGTCCTGGTGAAAAGAAAGAAAAATTAACGGTGAATGACAGTAACCAAGTAAGAGATATAAAACAAACCTTAGGAAATTTATATGGACTTGATCCTAATGATTTTCATATCTCTTCAGGCGGGGTTACAATGGATGAGAATAGTGCTCTAAGAGATTATGATATAAATGATAGCGACGATATTCTATTAATCCCTGCGAGTACAGCGGGTTAGACTTATATAACTTTCTTCATAATTTATAATATGAGGGCATTAAGCCCTTCAATTTTTTTTATTTTTTTTATATAAATATTTATGGTGACGATTATGGATAGGGATTCAGATTTTTTTGCAAAAGAATTATCAGCTAAAGAGAGAGAGTTGTATGATCGCCAGTTTCGCTTGGAGGGGTGGTCCCAGAAAGTGGTTAAGAACTCACGAGTATTAATAGTTGGTGTTGGAGGTTTAGGTTGTGAAATTGCTAAAAACTTGGCCATGCTCGGAGTTGGTCATATAGACCTTATCGATTTAGACATCATTGAACATTCTAATTTGAATAGGCAAATTCTTTTTGCAGGGGCAAAAATTGGAGAACCTAAAGCAATTATTGCTGCTAAAAAGTTAAAAGAAGTTAATCCCAATATCATTATCAATGGATACCATTCCTCTTTAGAACGTTTAAATCCAGCACTATATCAAGCTGCAGATGTTATCATAGGAGGTCTTGACTCCATGAATGCACGCCTTAATTTAAATGCTCATTGCATACGATTTAAAAAACCACTTGTTGATGGGGGAGTGTCTGGTTACCATGGTCATGTTTACACAATCTTCCCTTATAAAAATGCCTGTTATGAATGCAATCCTTTACCAGTGGGAGAAAACGACGATATGGCAGCTTGTACAGTCGTTGGAGTTCCCCGAAAAAGGATTCATTGTATTTTTAAAGGTGATATGGCCTTCAAAGAAAAATTTGACAGAGATCCTAATCCAAAGAACGTAAATGATATTAAATTCATTCAGAAGGTTGCAAATGAACTAGTAAACAAACATAATTTCTTACCTGAATATACTAAAGATGATATTGTAAAAATTATTGATAGACATGATCCGGGGATAATAACTATAAATGCGGTTATTTCTGCTATACAATCGCATGAAGCAGTAAAGATCCTTCATTGGGAGAAGGGTCATAAAGGTTTAGGTGAACCAATTAGTATTTATGTTATCTTTAATGCAATTACAATGAAATTTTACCATATTGAAAAAAAGAGAAATAAGGATTGTTCCCAATGTGGTACAAATGTTCGTAGAGTATCTATAAAATTAAGGGAACAATCTCCTTGCATGAATATTGTTAAGATTTTAAAAAAAAATGGTTATAAAGTGGATCCCGAATCTGAACCTATTGCGACTCTATTGGATTTCAATGATGTTAAGATTATTGATTTTGAAAAGAGTCCAATCGAAAACGAGTTAAGAAATTACGAACTCATGACAATTGCGGGATTTAAAGGGGGAGAAATTTTTGTAAACCTCAAGCTAAAACAAAATTTTAAAGAAAATTTTTAATATAAAAATAAAGATAAAATAGGTATAAGAAAATGAGTATTAGAAGTAGTCGGATTTCCCAAGACTTTGCAGGATTGAAAAAAATGCATAAAGATGGTAGTATCATTCAATTAAAACCTTTTAGCCCAAAAAGGAAGAGTATTGATCATTTAGCAATCTCCCTTAAAGGACCCAAAGGAACAGCGTATGCAAATGGTATTTTTAGATTAGAAATGAGATTCCCTGCTCAATATCCTAGACAACCTCCTTTTGTCAGAATGCACACTCCAATTTGGCATCCAAACTTTTGGCCAAAACCATCAGAATATAAAGGACAAAGAAACATATGTTTAGCTTTAGTTGATCCTTCTTTAGTTGGTAAAAAAGGGGGTTGGAGTCCTTCAAAAACAGCTGTTACCATAGTTCAAGCGATTATTGCTATGCTGAATACACAAGGAAAATTTGTCAATCCAACTGATGTTTTTAATAAAAAAGCAGCGGTAGAAATGATGAAAAATCCCAAATTCTTCGAGAAAAAAGTGAAAAACCTTGTTAAGAAGTATGCAAATAAAAAATGGTGATTTCTTTCGTGGAAAATAATGAATCAGTGAACAGTTCGATTAAGGAAGTTATTAAGAGAAAGATAAAAGAGAAGATAAAGCAGGAGCTATTAGACGAGATTTATGAGGAACTTACATTAGAAGAGGACGAATTAACTGAAGAAATTACCTCGATGATTACAAAAAAATCCTCTGCTAAACCAATTATTAAACTTACAAAGATCCCAACAACTAAAATTGTAGAGAAAAAGGAATCTGAAATTGAAAAAAAACAAGAAATTCAAAAAGAAATTTATATTTCAGTTAAATCTGTCCTCAAGATAGCAAGTCACGCTCTGAAATATGCAAATTCAAAAATTCCAAGAGAAAAATGGGTGGAAGTAATAGGACTTCTCGCTGGAAAAATTGATAAGAATAATATCCTTCACATTGAAGATTCTTATCCAATGGGACATGGTACAGCAGTTTATGCTGAAATTAAAGATTATAAAAACTATGTGAGAGCGTTTAAAGATATTAAAAGACAAAGATTATTTATTTGCGGATGGTATCATTCTCATCCTTCATATGGATGCTTCATGTCGAATGAAGATATGGGGACTCAAGCAAGATATCAAAAACTCTGGGATAAAGCTGTTGCTCTTGTTATTGATCCATATCAAATTGATGGGAGGTCTGCTGGATTCGAGATATATAAAGCAGATCTTAAATCAAAAACCTGGTATCCATTAGTTTATGGGATTAAAGGGTCCTTAGATGTTCGAATGCTACCTGAAATCTTGAAATTCATCAATCCCGTAATTGAGGGAAAAGCGGTATACCTTGAATATGATGAAGATTAAAAAGGAAGAATCTAGGTGATTGTTAAGCATGGCTAAAATTAAATCTGTAATTATTACTTTGACTATATTTTCTTTAATTGGTATAATCCATGCTGTTATTCAAAATTCTATTGTCATTTTTATAAGCTGGTTCCTAATTGGAATTTGGGTAATTTATTCTTTTAAAGTTATAAAAAATATTAAGCAATATCGAGAATTCAATTCTCCTCACAATACTGCATTCTTTACAATCGGACCTGCTTTTATAGGCATTTTTTATTCAATCTGGGGTAATTTTACAGATCTATTAGGAAATAATCTTTTAGTAGATTCAAACATATATTTAAGTTGGTGGAGTATTCTATTTGGACTTCCTTATGTGTTATATAGTTCAATATCTTTATATCGCTGCTTTAAAAAATATAATGTGATTTACTTTGGGACAAAATCAATAAAGGCACGAAAATTTGGTTACCTTCTAGGGTTCTTTATCATGTTGTATATTATTATTTATTGGGGTAGTTTTTACTTACTGGTTAATTTAATAGATCTTAACCTTTTAATCATGCTTATTAGTACTATACTTACTCTAATAATAACCGGATTTTTTTCAAGTAGATCACAACTACCTCAATTAACCAGGGATTACATAGCACAACGGACAAACAGATTAAATCAGTTAACAAATCCTTCAAGGAATGCCTCTCCAAGAAGACAAACAATCCGAACTTCTACAAGATCATCCCCTACACCCTCAGCCAGAACTGTCTCCCGGAGTTCAAGATCAGTTTCCAATTCAACAAGATCAACTCCTAATGGACGTATCCAAACGAGAAGTACAAGAGTAAAAACAACCACTCGAACTACAACTAGAAGAACAACGAGAAAACCGACAAGAAGCAATCAAGGCACTTCGAGACATTTAAATGTTAAAATCTATAGACCAAAAGCTGCAAATTTGTCAATTGAAGATTTTAAATGTATTTTTTGTTTTAAATTACCCGAATTTCCGAAAGATAACGGTAGAGGAATAATTTTATGCCCAAATTGCAGATATCCCGCTCATGCGGATGAATTCAAAGACTGGCTTAGAACATCTGGCTTATGTTCTAGATGCAATGCACAAATACCTTCAAGTTATAGGAGAAATCCTAAAATTATCAGTGTAAAAACCTATTCTATAGCGTATAAGGATTTCTTGAAGAAGAGATAATCAAGTCTAAAAAGATATAACCAATTTTTTAAACAAAATTCAAAGTTTTAATGCCTTTTTTAATTCCCCTATGGTTATTTCCAATTCAGCATAAACATTATGAGGGTGAATTGACTCAAAGCTTTCAATCTTAAATTGAATTGTAAAATTATCATCTAGATTTGGAAAATCCCTCAGAATAAAATTATTTGCCATCTCTCGAATAACATCTTCAGAGAACAAGGGGTTCAAATGAGCACTTCTTACTAATTCAGCTTCTTCAGGTCTTTTTAATACAGACTGTATTTTACCACTCATAGATTCTTCAATCACATCAATAATATCTAGCACGTCAATGTTATGGCTGGTTAAATCTTTAATTTGCACTAAAATTGTACCAATAGACCGTTGGTTATGTGAAGAAAAGGGGAGAATATTGATTAGTTTTTTTAGATCTTCCTCGGAAACATTTATATCTCTTCTCGTTCTGATGATCTCCTCAGCATATTCTTGAGACATTTCTTTTGAACAGGGACAAACAGTCATCCCTACAGCACTTGCCCCGATAAAGTAAACACAATCAATATTACCATCTGAATCTTTTCTAGCTTCTACATGAGAGCTAATATCATAAGATTTTTGAATATTTCTCGTGTTATTTTCTCGTACTTGAATGATGATCTTACCTTCTAGTTTAACTTCTGCTTTCGACGTGTATGGATGTCTTTCCAGTAACTTTCGGACAATTCTATCACCCACTAATTCAATTGTAGGAGTAGGTTTGTATATTACTTCATTTATGACTTCCTCTATCGTTTCGGAAGTTCTTGACATATGAATACCTCTTTGTTGAGATGGAAGGTCAATTAACGCAGAAATCTTAGGATAAAATGAATATTTCTTGTTTTCTTGAACAATTTCGACTTTTTTTTCCAATTCCACGATTCCTACTTTATCAATAGATATATCAATTGTTGAAACAGAATCTTGTAAGTCTGATTTAAACTTATTAATTCAAAGTCACCGTTCCCAAATTTTTTTTATTCTCTAATTAGAAAAAGACAGATTAATTTTAATAGTTAATA
>JAEOTL010000019.1 GCA_016839845.1 Promethearchaeota archaeon | reverse complement strand
TATGACAGAGCTGAAAACTAAACCTAATGAGAAAAATGTCAAGGAGTTTCTGAGTAAGGTTGAAAATACGAGAAGACGAGAGGATAGTCTCGAACTATTAAAGTTGATGGAAGAAGTCACTAAAGAAAAACCTATTATGTGGGGGGATAGTATCGTGGGATTTGGGAGTTATCATTATAAATATAAGAGTGGTCGAGAAGCGGATTGGCTAGCAACTGGTTTCTCCCCTAGAAAACAAACCCTCTCGGTGTATATAATGGATGGTTTCGATAAATACGATGAGTTACTAGGTAAATTAGGAAAACATAAAACTGGTAAATCCTGTTTGTATATAAACAAGCTGGAAGATGTTAGTATTCCTGTTCTGAAGGAATTAATTAGCGAGTCGATGAAATACGTAAAAGAAAATTTCGATGTAAAATAAAAATTATTCTGTGGAAACGATATTTCGAGAAAGATAAATTTGAGCGATTAAAACAGAAATTCCAAAAATTAAAATTAAAATAAAATTAGAATAAATATTGATTTCCGCAATAAATCCCGCAGCGATTGGTGTTAATCCAAATCCAATCCCTTTTAGAATCTCGTTTATGGTTGAGTATTTTTTGGTATTTTGGGCTGCTCCATAGTCTATCATTATTTTTAAGGATGCACCCTGAATAAGACCTATAAAAATCCCAACACTTGCGCTAATAATAGAGATGAATAGCATATTATGAAATAAGACAATCGATAAAGAAATAATAATAATCGCTATAGTACTGGTAAGCGTAGTTAGCTTTCTAGAGTATATTGTTATATAGTTAATTAGAGTTAAACCGCTTAGTTGACCAATTTGAATAATAAGTTGATTTAGATAAGTATAGTAAGAGGGATCTCCAAATTCTTTTAGAAAAACAGGATAGCTAAACCGAAATATGGCCTTTGTCATAGTATAGGTAAGTAATGCTAACCAGGAAAATAAAATAGGATATACTATCATTCGATGATTTGAATTATTATTTAGCTTATTTACTTGATTGTTAGGATCATTAAAGACTTGATTATCAACCAAGTGATTTAATTCTGAATCCTTTTTAAGAAAGAAACTAAAGGGTATTAATAACAAGGAAATGAACCAACCAATTGTCATGGCATTATACTCATTTAATGTGAAAGCGAATAGATAGCCAGACAGTAGCCCTAAGATAAAACCTATATTCCAGGAAAAGTTGAAATTTTTGAAATTTGATTTAGATTTCTCTGGAGTACTTACACTTTGCCATCTACTTAGGAGATTGTAACAATTCGGCCAATAAACTCCTAAAAATAGTCCACTCAAAACCCGTAAAGATATAAGATACCAAGGAGCGAAAAATAACATCTGAGCTCCCATTAGCAGTGGTGTAGCAAACGTGGACAACATCACTGAATTTTTAATTCCCAATTTCGAAGTTATGAAATGCCCTAAAATTGGTCCAAATATATAAGCTATTGGCGTTGCTGATGAAAGAAATCCCAAGGTGCTCTCAGTTATGTCTCTATAAAAATACACGTAGTTTAGAAATGCTCTATCAAAAATTGATATAGAAAATAACCTAATGAACGAAAGTATGAATATTGGCCAAACACTATAAGTCAGTATGCCTAAATGCTTTTTTTTATCATCGTAATGAATTGGGGGCGCGTCTCCTGAAATTACCACAATCTTAACCAAAAAAAATGTTAAGAAATAAAAAATTAGATATCTCAAATACTTTTGTGATAGGATACTAACATTTAGTTTGAGAAATCATAGAATAACTAATTAAATTAACAACCCAGGTTTTACTCCATTTAATAAGGACAACTTAAATCACTTTCTAACCATTCTCCAGTCAATCCATAAGCGGTTAAGCGACATCCTCCACAAAGTTTTCGCATGTGACACATTGAACATTTACCCTTAACCTTCCATCGTTTTCTAATCTTATTTAAGTCAGGATTATGAATCCAAATATACTCTAAGCCCTTTTCTAGAATGTTTCCTAATTTTATATTACCTGCAGGAGCACATGGAATAACATTTCCATCACAATCTAATCCACAATAAAATAGTCCTGTCGCACAACCACTAAAAAACTTGGTAAGACGATGAATAAAATTTGCGGTGTCACCATTGAATAAATTCTGGTATTTAGCCTCATGTCCCGTTAATATTTCACATAGAGGATAGACCTTTCCATCACTCAAGTCATGACATGTTTTACTAAAGTATGGCATTCCCCTCCCGAGAACTTCTAGAGGTATATTATTAGTAGCATTTTCTATAAACTTTTCAGCCATGAACTTCATGACAATCCGCTTATTTTTTTTACTAATATCATGTTCCATATAATATTGACCTCTACCAACGGGTAAGATTCGGGACACGTAGTATCGTGTTATACCTAAATTTTTTACAAACTCATAAATCTGAGGGATTTCTTCATGATTGAAATCAGTTAAAGTAGTATTAATAATTAGTTCATCAAATTTTCCAAAATCAACAGCATTATTTATTCCATTAATAGCCATATCATATGCCCCTGAAACGTTTCGCAAGGAATCATGTTTACTCGCAGAAAGGCTGTCTAAACTTATTGATACACTCCGTACTCCCGTATCATATATCTTTTGACACATCTCTTTTGTTAACAATGTAGCATTTGTAGACAATGAGG
>JAEOTL010000135.1 GCA_016839845.1 Promethearchaeota archaeon | reverse complement strand
ATATCCTCTCTCCTTTGATTCGGGTAATTGCGCGAAGATATCTCTAATGTAATCTAAAGCTTTGGTATATGTTGATGGAACAGATCGTGGAGTTCTTCCTATTGGAGATTGATCAATATTGATTATTTTATCGATTGAATTATATCCTGTTATTTTGTCAAAATCTCCTTCTCTTACTTTCGAACTACGAGTATTAATGAGATTGTGCATCCCTGTGTAAAGGCAATTCAAAATTAAACTGGTTTTTCCCGCCCCCGAAACTCCTGTTATACAAGTAAACAATCCTAAAGGTATACTCACATCAATATTTTTCAAATTATTTTCTCGTGCTCCTGATATTTTAAGAAAATCTTTGGTTGGTTTGCGTCTGATTTTAGGGATTTCAATTTTCTCTTTTCCTCCTAAATATCTTCCAGTTAAACTGTCCGATTTTATTATTTCATCGATGGTTCCTTCAGCAACTATTTCTCCCCCACTTACCCCTGCTAAAGGTCCTAAATCGATAATATGATCAGCATTTTCCATTATAGCATCGTCATGTTCAACCACAACGACTGTATTACCTAAATCTCTTAATTTTTTGAGCATATTTATAAGACGATTTATATCTCGTTGATGTAAGCCAACACTAGGCTCATCTAGTACATACAATACCCCTACTAAACTTGATCCTAGTTGTGTAGCTAACCTAATTCTCTCTGCCTCTCCTACTGAAAGAGTATCTGAACGACGACTAAGTGATATATAATCTAAACCAACATTTTCCAAAAATGAGAGCCTGTCTAAAATTTCTTTTAAAATATCTTTGGAAATAGTTTTTTCTGTTTCATCTAATTGTAAAGAATTGAAGAATGTGTTTGATTCCTTTACGGGTAAATCTGATAGTTGGGCAATATTCAAATCATTAATAGTTACTGCTAAACTCTCCGGTTTCAATCGCTTCCCATTGCAATGTGGGCATGATATCTGGTTCATAAAGCTCTCGTATATCTCCCGGGCCCATTCGGAACGAGTTTCCATATATCTTCTGTGTAAAATTGGGATTACTCCTTCAAAAGGTCGTTTAACATCCCAGGATGATTTAAATTCGTTATCTTGATTACGATAATCATTCCCATTGTTTTCAAAATGAAAATTAATTGCCTCATTTTGAGTCCCAAAGAGTAATTTGTTTAATTTTTCAGGTTCAATATCCTGAATTGGAGACTTATTAGAATTAAAACCATAGTGTTTCGCAACCTGCTCTATCGTTTGCCATGAGTAACCTGTTAAAGAACCAAACCCAGGGATGTCCCTTATTGGAGTCTCCATTAGTGGCACTGTTAAATCGTTACCTATAATTAATCCATAATCAAATTCCATAGCTGTACCTAAACCACTACAATACTTACAACTGCCATGAGGGATATTGAATGAGAACATCTTGTGATCTAGTTGTGGAAAAGAGATCCCACAATCAGTGCAGGCAAAATGTTCTGAATAAATTTGCTCGTTTTCATCAATAATTTCAACAATTACTAAACCTTCAGTTAAATCTAAAGCGGTTTCAATAGAATCAGCTAATCGAGTTTTGATATCTTTCCGCATTACTAATCTATCAACGATTACATTGATATTATGCTTCACATTTTTCTTCACTGATATTTCTTCATCTAAAGTGTACCGAATCCCATCAATTTCTACTCGAGCATATCCTTGCTTCTTAAGATCATGAAGGAGATCTTTATATTCTCCTTTGCGGTCTCTTATAATAGGAGCCTTGACCACAAATTTTTGATCAGTTTTGAGTGAGTTTAAAACTACTTGAATGATTTGTTGTGGGGTTTGAGGCTTAATTTCTTTTCCACACTTCGGGCAATGAGGTATTCCTATATTCGCAAACAATAATCGATAATAGTCATAAATCTCGGTTACAGTACCTACTGTACTTCTTGGATTCTTCGATAATGCTTTTTGCTCTATTGCTATAGCTGGTGATAGTCCTTCGATCGAATCAACATCGGGTTTGTCCATTTCACCTAAAAATTGTCTTGCATAGCTTGATAGAGATTCTAGAAATCTTCTCTGCCCTTCTGCGTATAAAGTATTAATGACTAAGGAACTCTTCCCACTACCACTAATTCCTGTTACAACAACAAGCTGATTACGTGGAATTTTTACGTCAATATTCTTTAAATTATTCTCTCGAGCTCCCTTTACAACAATAAAATCATTCATGTTTTACTATTTCTTTTTAATTCTTGAAATCAAAAAAGTTTTTCTACGATATTTTAAAACCTTATACTGTTGTTAACGATTAAAAAAAAAATACTGAATCTGGGTAAACAATTTATGAATTATTAACAGCTTAATGTTATGGAAAAAAAATAATTAAAAAAAACTAATTATGTTTCTTTTTGAACTTAGAGTGGAGAATTTTTATTATTTAAACTATTTCTAAAATATGAATACATTGAGCTGCACTTCCAACACCTATACTTCCTCCGCCGTTTTCTGCTAGTGCGAAATTATGGTTTTTTACTTGTCTTTTTCCAGCCTCTCCACGTAATTGAGTGACTAATTCATGTATTTGGGCAAGTCCCGATGCACCTATGGGATGTCCACGGGCAAGTAATCCACCGCTTGGGTTAATTGGAATTTCACCTGTCAATTCGGTAGCCCCAGTTTCAACAAAAGGTCCTCCTTCCCCTCTTGGGCAAAAGCCTACTCGCTCCATCAAATCTAATTCACCAAAAGCAGTAGCATCGTGCACTTCAGCTACATCAATATCCTTAAGTGTTATTTCACTATTTGGTCTTCCTCGATTCGCCATTTTCCATGCAGCTGCCATTGTTCTTACTTCCATGTCATCATCTTTTAAAGAACCAGACATCAATATGGAAGCGCGTATTAAAATTGCTCTTTCTTTTAACTCTGGGTGCTTACTTAAGAATGATCCGGAACAAATAATAGCGGCAGCAGCACCATCACCAATCGGAGCACACATTGCCCTAGTTAAGGGAAAAGCAACTTCATAATCGTTCATAACCTGCTCTACAGTCTGAGGGAATGTATATTGGGCAAGGGGATTCATAGTTGAATTATTGTGATTTTTAGCCGCAATAATAGCTAAATGTCTTTGAGTTGTTCCATAATTTTTCATATGTGAACGAGCACCAGCAGCATAAAAGTCCATAAATGCAGAGTGCCCTCCTTTTTTCTTGCCACTAAGACTTTTTTCTTGATCTTTAGCCATTGTCTTTTTTCGTTCTTCAGCTTGTTTTTTTAAATATGCGATGATCTTTTCACTTACTTCCATGTCTGTAGCGCCATTAAAGGCTCTCATCGTTAGGGCTCGGTCTTCACTATATAATTTCTCGGCACCCAAAGCTAAGGTACAATCATATAATCCTGCTTTTATTGCCATCCAGGCACCATGAAGTGCTGTACTAGCACCCGCACATGCGTTTTCTACATTAAATACTGGAATTTTCTCAATTCCATGAGGGAATAATGCTACTTCTCCCCTGATCATATGTTGAAAACGAAAAACACCCCATGTAGAATTACTAAACCAAGCACACTCAATATCGCTCTCTTTAAGCCCACTATCTTCGAATGCCCTTTCTAACGCTACACCAGATAATTCTTTAATACTCTTGTCAAGAAATTTACCAAATTTTGGCATTCCAACACCGACAATATAAACATCATCATCCATTATTCTCATCCTCAATTAAGTATCAATTGAAGTAATGATGGATTTAATTATAAATTTATTAAAAACAAAGATTTGAAAAAATCATTTTAAGGAATAGAGATTTTATCGAAATCACAAGATACAAAAACAATTTTATATTTTCTAATCACAAAATATTAAGGTCTCGGTAATGTTAAAAACGAAAATAACTGAAATGTTTGGGATTAAGCACCCAATTGCAAATGCCGCAATGGGTCCATTTAGGACAAATGATCTATGCATCGCTGTAACAGAAGCTGGTGGGCTCGGAATGTTATCTCATACGAATGCGTCACCAACTGGGCTTGAATCTGATTATGTTACTGCAATGAAAAAGAATCTTGATTATGTAGTTGAACACACAGACGGGATTTTTGGGTTCAACGTAAGAACCGCACGAGTAGAAGTTGGGATTGATAGACTAATCTCTGAAATTTCGCAATACATTTTAGAAAATAAAAGGTTAAGAGAACAATGCCAATATGCACTCACCAGTGCAGGATCAGCACGTCGGATGCCCGAGAATAAGAACTTTCAGAAGTTGAGAGAAAATTCACTAATTAAACATTTCCATGTTGCTCCTGCACTTTGGCTGGCAGATAAATGTGTTGCAGCGGGATGTGATGGGCTTGTAGTAAATGGATTTGAGGGGGGTGGGCATCAAGCATATGAAAGGGTAGGTGCCTCCGTTTTATTACAACAAGTCTGCCAAAAATATCCAGACATACCAAAATTGGCTGCTGGAGGATTTGCTAGTGGATCAGGATTAGCTTTAGCTCTCGCAGCTGGAGCTGATGGCGTAAATATGGGATCACGATTTATCGCCTCAATAGATAGCGAATTTCACGATAATTATAAGGATATAATTCCTCCTGCGAAAGCTCATGATACAATAGTAAAAACTGGCAATCTTAGTATAATACGAATGTGGAGAAATGAATACTCGATGGCAAAAGGTATGATAAAATCCAAAGAGGAGAAGATCGCTGAGGAACAAGCTTTAAAAGATAAAAGAGCTGCGATGAGTAAGGAGGAATTGCAAGAGGAATATCGAAAGGATTTTCTCAAAAATTATGCAATTTATGAAGGTGACGTGCAAACCGGAATTGTACCCCTTGGACAGAGCATTGGTTTAGTTGAAAAAATTGAAAGTGTTTCGGATATTATCGAAAATTGTGTAAAAGAAGCAGAAATTGCATTGAAAAAAGCATCAAATTACATTATATAATTACAAATTTTCCTCATCTAGAAATTATATTTCGAGTTTAAAATTCCCTCATGTATTTCTTTTGTTAAGGGTTCATATCCAGATGAGTTAGGTAATAAGACATAAAGGGGATCCTCAACTTTAACAAAATCAAATGCTTCTCTTTTTAAATTTCCTTTTTGTATTTTAAGAGTGGCTGTTGTGACTAACTCAGGAGTAAAACGGATAAATTTTGGAATAGCATATTCTGGTAAAGTTTCTTGGAGCATTGAATAAAACCTTGGGAATTCAAAATCATTATCGGGATGTGAATTTGTTACAAGAGAAACCATCCCAGCTCGTCCTTCTGTATTAGGAATTAATACACCGTAAACGCAGTTCATTTCTACTTGGTCAAATTCATTAATAACTGCTTCAACTTCTTCAGTTGATACATTCTCTCCTTTCCATCTAAAAGTGTCCCCTATTCTATCAACAAATTGAGCAAATCTATAAATCTTTTTAAGATGACCTATTTCTTTTATCATATCTCCGCTATTAAAATATACATCTCCCTCTTCAAACACATTTCTAAATACTTTCTTATCATCAGCAGCTTTACTCGTATAGATAAAGACATCATCTGCTATAATCTGTCCTAGTAGGAGTCCTGATTCTCCCTCTTCTACTCTTATCATATGCCCGTGTTCATCTCTAATTGGTTCATTAGTATCAATATCAAATTTTACAATTGCGTATGGGTTTAATGTAAAGCCAACGGTGCAGTTTAAATTGAAACGATTTGCAAAATTAGGCGCAAATCTTTCAGTAGCACCATAGAATTCATAAATTTGTTTAATTCCAAATCTATTCTTGAAATCTCTCCACATTTCGTTCCTAAGACCATTTCCTACGATTTTCTTAATATAATGTTTTCGATCAGTAGGTTTTTCGGGTTGATTGTAGAGATATCGACAGATTTCTCCAATATAATTGAAACTGGTTGCTTTAAATTTGATAGCATCATCCCAGAATTTGCTAGCAGAAAATTTACGACGGATAGCAATAGTTGAACCGTATCTTAGCGATGATGCATAGGCTACATTGATAGCATGAGAATGAAAAAGTGGTGTTGTAACGTATATCACATCTTCATGGTTAAATCCAACAACAGTATCACCCCAATAAATACTTGAACCATAAGTATGTCCATGTGTGATAACTGCTGCTTTAGGTAATCCTGTAGTTCCACTAGTGAAGATGTACGCATAAGGATCTTTAGATTGAAGCGTTTTTGATGTTGGAGGATTGGTTAAATCTTCATTATCAACAATTGCAGTTAAATCTTGGAACCCGTCTGGTTTCTCAAATTCTCCGGTATCTGGGACAAAATACAAATGTTTAGATTGTTCTGCTGATAAATTAAGCTCTGGCCGAACTTCTTCAAAAGCTTCAATCAATTCCTCCCCAATAATGAAAATTCTCCCAGGATCGATGTTAATACTGTGAATGAGAGGTTTTTGTCTTTGTTTAGTGTTTATAAGAGACGAAACAACGCCTATTTTCGATAGCCCATATATAGCAAACATTATCTCTGGTCTGTTTGTCATCAATACAACGGCTATATCCCCTTTCTTTAATCCAACCTTATTTCGAAAATAATTGGCATATCGGTTACACCATTCATTATATTCCTTATGAGTATACTTAATGTCTTCAAAAAGAATAGCAGCATCATTCGGATAGTCTTTCGCGTGTCTTTCAATCAAAATGGCAACATTATTATAAGAATCTGGAGTATTCGCTAAAGCTTCATCAACCACACTTTCCATTCGCTTAATTACGTGACGAGAGAAAAACCATCCTTTAAGGTAATCCCATTTAGTCGGTAAAAAACTCTTTTTTTTCTTCGATTGGTTAATTAATTTCCTCATGTCCATAACCTTCTTGATTAACTATTTGCTTTAATAGAGATAATTACATTCCTTTTCATTACAGGATCATACTGAACTATACATGTTTTCCCAACTAATTCTTGAGATTCTGCTGTTTTAAGTAATTCTGGGTTCGTAATGAAAGCAACGCAACGTCGTTTATTCTCGAGAGTGCCGATAGCAGTTCCTCTTTTCGGTTCCCCTGATCTTTCATAGAAAATAGAATATCCATCAATGATAACCTTACCATTTGCTTGGTCAACTGGTTCAGGCAATTCTTTTTGGAATATTGAGTTTTGTATTTTTGAATCATCCCGAACACCCCATTGCACGGCAGAAGGTGTTGTTCCATATATCCCAACTGATTGCTTAGTATTAAATCCACCATTCGCAATAACCATTACTTTTAATGAGGGATCATACCGAATAGCTTCAACAGTGTTGATAATGGCATGCAATGAATAATTACTTAAGGGTGTTCCAAAAAATGGTAATCCTCCTGTAAGTGTTAAGTCACGTGGATCATCTTCATTTATTCCAACTTCTTTCATAAAAATCTCTACTATAGATGGAAAACAACTGTAAAAGTCAAATTTATCTATATCTTTTAATTCTAATCCCGATTGTGCAAGTGCTAGGTGAACTCCTTCTCTTGCCGCGGGAGAATCATCTAATCGTGGGCGTTGATAGATTTCATCAATATTTTTAAACGTTGCTCCTCCCATTACATAAATCCATTTTTTTTTTTCAATGTTGAGTTCTTCTGCGATTTCTTCATTAGTAATTAATATTGTTCCAGCTTGATCAACCGAATTATTCGCGCACATACGTTTGGTGTAAGGATGCACAACGAGTCGATTCTCAGAGGAGGGTGTAATTATTTCTTGTGCTGTGAAAGCCTTTCGAGTCCAACTATATGGATTAGTTGACGCTATCTGAGAAAAATGTTCAAATAACTTACCCATATACTCGTTATGTTCTTCGATGGTACGACCAGAAGATGCTCTTAAGGCGGTTTCGAATATAGCATAAGCAGTTGTTGGAAAACTTAATTGATAATTATGAGTTGTAGCTTTTAGTGCCCATTTATCTCCATTAACATATTTTGGTTCTTTTCTCTCTGGCCAGTATTCAGGACGTTTTCCTTTAAATCTCCTCCATATGGAATAAGCAGCCTCCCCACCTGCAATAAGAACGCAGCGATGTTCTCCATTGGCAATTGCTTCAGCGGCTTGATTAACTAACATCTGAGGAGTTTGTCCCCCATCTGGCATGAACTTCTTTTCTTTAGGATTTATTTTAAGTCTCTTCCCGAGTTCACCGGGAGCATCTTCATAAGACCAAGAGACAAGATTCACCATATATATTGCGTCTATGTAATTAGTTATGCCCTTAGCTTGTGTATCTTCTATTGCCTTTCGCGCAGTCTTCTCTATTAAACTCAGTGAGTCAAGGGGTTGGGTTGTGTCTTTACGCTGTGTAAACTGAGCGGCACCGATTATTATGGGATTGATTTTCTTATCCATCTTGATCTATAATTTTTGTTATAGTTTGGAAAATCTATTGTTTTTATTAAAATTTAGTACCACTCATAATAAGCAAAAAATAAGATAATTTGGTGATAATTATATATTAGATTCTTAACGAATTTACTACTATGAAGGATTTTTATGAAATTTTATAATTCGCTTTGACTTCTTTAATTTTATCCCTTAAATAAGCCGCATCTTCAAACCGAAGTTCTTTAGCTGCTACAAACATCTTTGTTTCAAGGTATTGTATTATTATATCTGCATCTCCTTCCTTTTCTAACTGACTGATTTTATCCTTAACACTTTGTTTTAATCGTTTAACTTCTCGCTCTTTATACTCTTTTTCTTCTGAGAGGGACTTGAGTATGTTCTTTTTAACTGTTTGCGGAGTGATTTTATTTTCTTTATTAAAGGCTAACTGCTTATTCCTCCTTCTATTTGTTTCGTTAATAGCAGCCCTCATAGCCTCAGAAATCCTGTCAGCATATAGAATTGCCCTTCCTTCCACATTTCTAGATGCCCTTCCAATTGTTTGAATTAATGATCGGGTATCCCTTAAGAACCCGAGTTTGTCAGCATCTAATATTGCCACTAATTTAACTTCAGGTAGATCTAAACCTTCTCTTAAGAGGTTTATCCCAACAATTGCATCATGAGTACCATTCCTTAATTGCCTTAAAATTTCAAATCTTTCCACGGTATCAACTTCAGAATGCAAATATGCTATTTTAACTCCTAATCCTGTATAGTATTCGGCTATGTCTTCTGCCATTCTTTTTGTTAACGTCGTTATAAGAATTCTTCCATTGTTTTTCACTACTTTTCTAATCTCAGCTAATAAGTCATCAATTTGATTCTTAGCAGGACGAATCTCAACTTCAGGATCCACTAAACCTGTTGGTCTGATGATTTGTTCAGCAGAAATTCCTCCACTTTTCTTTAACTCATAATCTGAGGGAGTAGCACTCATAAAAACTATATTACTAATTTTTTCCTCCCATTCTTCAAAAGTCAGCGGTCTATTATCAAATGCACTAGGAAGTCGCCATCCAAATTCAACAAGATTTTTCTTACGTGAACGATCCCCTCCTATCATCCCATGAATTTGGGGAATAGTTACATGACTTTCATCAACAACAATTAGATAATCTTCTGGAAAATAGTCAATTAATGTCATTGGTGGTGTCCCGGGATCTCTTAAGGAGAGTGGTCTCGAGTAGTTTTCAACACCTTTACACCACCCCATTTCTCGCATCATTTCTAAATCAAACTTCACTCTCCTCTCTATTCTCTGAGCTTCAGCATATTTCTTCTGACTTTTGAAAAATTTGATTCTTTCTTCTAATTCGTCTTCTATCAATTTAAGAGCTTTAATCTTGTTTTCTTCGGGAATCATAAAATGAGTGGCCGGAAAAACCCTAAACTCATTTAATTCTCTTAGTACTTTATTCGATATGGGGTGTATTTCTTGAATCGATTCGATTTCATCCCCAAACAAGGAAATTCTAATTGCTACCTCAGTGTATGCAGGAAATATATCAATGATATCACCTTTAACTCTGACTGATCCTGGTTTGAATTCCGCAGTTTTACGTTCATAATTAATCTTTATTAAACTAGATAAGATATCTCCTCGTTTAATATTTTGACCAACTTCTGTATGTAGTGTAACAGATTCCCAATATTCTGGATCTCCAACCCCATATATGCACGAAACTGTCGCAACTATAATAACATCCTTTCTTGTTCTTATTGCATGTGCAGATGCTAATCTTAACCTCTCTATTTCTTCATTCACAGAGAAGTCTTTTTCAATATAGAGTCCTGAAACGGGCATATATGCTTCAGGTTGATAATAATCATAATAGCTGACAAAGTAATGAACAGCGTTGTGTGGAAAGAGTTCCTTTAACTCATTATATAACTGAGCGGATAAAGTCTTATTTGGGGCCATAACTAATGTAGGCTTCTGAATTTCTCGAATAAGATTTGCAATAGTAAAGGTCTTCCCTGTTCCAGTTGCTCCTAACAATGTTTGATATCTTTTACCTTTTTTAATGTTGTCAACTAGGTTAGAAATCGCTAAGGGCTGATCTCCTGAAGGAGTAAATTCAGTTTCTATTTGAAAACCTTTACTCATATTCGGTTCATTTTTTATTCTTTATTGTAAGAAGAAAATTATATTTAATATATAAGAGATAAGTCTCTAGGTATTCTAAAGAATGATATCTTATGATTTTTTCTAAAAAAAAAGATAAGCAAAAAAGCTGTTTTTACTCATTTAACTATTTCACTGTGGGTAATCTCAGCACCTTCCTCTGTCCGAACAAGGATTACTACCTCATCATCCACATGTATCGTTGTTCCCATTATAATTTCAAGATCATTTACTCTAATTGTGATATCCATTGAATCTCCGATACCAATATTGAAAGCCTCCATATAACTACTTGTTAAGGGGACCCATGAGTTATTGAAGAAAGTATACAGATTTGGTAAAGATATAAAAGTGTTATTGACGTAAATCGATGCCAAGGTAACATTATATTGCCCAAGGTTGGTAAACGATATTGTCATGTTCCCAGAATTAAACACAGATGTCCCGGGATCATCAATTTCGATGTTAAAATAAAGAGGATCTACATATGCATTTAAAATCTCACCAGTTTTTGCTGTAGAAGTAGTAGTTATGTTAATTATTACATCATCTGACTTATTAATTGCTAACCCCGGAATATCAAATTGTACTATCGCACATTCTTGCACACCTAAGGAAGGATTTCCATAAAGATAAGTGATATTGTTTGCCAGTGTGGAGTTTAAATAAACCTCGTCAAGTGTAATTTGCTGGTCACCTGTATTTTTGATTAATAAATTTCCTGTCTCATTCGCATAAATGAATGATGTAGTTACTCCTTCGATATCTTTTATTATTTGTATATCAGGTTGGTCTTTAATAGTGTGAACGTAGCCGATATCAGAGGTGACAGTCGTTCCAAAACTTCCGGTTACGCAAATTAAGATTTCTTCATTAACAACGGAATCAATATATTTAGTTGCATTAACAACAATGAAATCCTCTTCATTTTTATCTAAGTTAAATGAGCCACTTTCAGTATAGAAATCTTCAAAATCGACTTCTGTCAAAGATTCTGTTAAGTACACAGAGTCAATCCCAAAAATAATATCTCCAGTATTTTTTACATTGATTTTAATTATTGTACTTCCATTCTCAAAAGTTAACGCATGAGTTTTATTAAAGTTGATCGGAATGTGATTTCTATAAGTGCTACTGAGTGCTGCTAATACTTCCGGTGACAAAATTCTATTCTGGCCCAAAATGGAAATTGAATAATTCTCTTTCGATGAAGTAAACAAAGCTTCACTAGATATACCACTCGGTGTTACCACTCCAATTTTATTAAAATTTCTAATCGGGAAAAAGTTAGCATCCACATCAGCAATCTGTAAAGAAACGATATCTCCAGGTTCAAGAATTGAGGATCCATTCAAATAGTGGATTTTAGTTGGATTTAATTCATTTTCAACAAGATCTTCATTCAGATAAAACCTTTCTAGTTTTTCTACGGTTTCCCCGGTGTTTTCCACTTCAAGGAAAATGTCATTTGAAGTGGCGTCCTTTTGAATCACTAAAGAATGTTCCTTATTAATTTTTATCTCTCCTTGTTCTGCTTGTTTTACAAAGAAATTCGCGGTGCTATTTGAGAATTCATAATTATTACCAAACTGTGCCTCGGATTCGGCAGTAACATTAATTTTTACAACATCATCTTTTTGAAGTGATGCCCCATCTAAATCGACCCAAACAATATCACCATCACTATGGTTTATCATATTATCAGCTGATCCTTTTCCCATCGAGAAATCATAGCTCACACCATTTACTTGAACTTTTTTTATTAACAAATCCTTAGTACCCGTATTCTTTAGTTTAAACGTTGCATACCCGTCCTCAATAACTTCAGCTTCACTAATGAAAAAACTTGAATCTAATACCGTATAATCAATTCTATATAGTTTTACTAACCCAAATCTGGAGATATATACTGGAGAGAATATTTTGAAATTATACAATCCATTATCTGGAATATGATCCTTCCATAATGATCCATCTTGGGTTCTTTGGTTATTAATTTGATTCGCATACCGATATCTAATATCACTTTGATCTAGGTCACCTGGATTTGTTGGAACTAACGCAAACATCAACCTTACTAGTTGACTCTGAAACCACTTAGCTCCCATTAATCCGGAAGTAGTATTTTGATATTCATCTTCAATGAAAATTGCATCCTCTGCCCAATTGTCTTCTTCCCAACCGAGTTGTTTATATTTAGCATAATTATCATTAGGAATACGGACCATCCACGGCCATTTACCCTCGTCTCCACCCAATCCTGTATGAAACAAGCCAAAATACACTAGAACATAGTCTGCTCTTAATCTACGGAATGCTTTTGCACTATATATTTCATTTGTTTGCATAAGAGCCATTCCAGTCAGACCTATCCTTGTTTGATTTGCTGTAGCATTATCATTTACGGTGGTCACATTACCAATCGGTGTTAGCCAATATCCATAGTCCCACCAAGACACGACAACATCTGTTCCATCTAAATTTGATCTCATCCAAGTTAAAGTTTCTTCCCAATCGTGGACAACCCCACCTGGAGAAATTTGACTGTATGATAATTGATCAATTGAAATATCTGTTGCATGTACAACCTGAGCAATACCTAAGAAACCAACAACTAAAACGATAACAATAGTTTCTGCACTCCCTACAGTACCCCTTACTTGTCGTCTTCGTTTTCTGCTTACTCCAACCTTCCTCTCCCCTAGGAAGCTACCAAAAATGCGCAAAACACTTACTAATCCATATGCACCCATAAGAGAGACTGCTGGGGCAAAGATCAGTATAATTCTAATCATACTACCGGTAAAATAAAACATCAATATTACAAAAATAATTAAAAATACTTCGGGTGCATTTAATCGTTTAAAGCAAAAATATATACCGAGTGGTGTCAATACTAAGGGAATGAGAGTGTTGTAATAAAAAACGCTCCATGGACTTGGCATCTGTTCTGCAACTGAAGCAACCAAACTTACATCATCACGGAATAAGGGATTAAGAATTGTCTGAAATCGTGCCCCAAAACCAAAAGGGATTATATCTGGGGCAACCCAAACAATGCCAGCAACGATAACCACTGCTGGAATAAAACCCCATTTAATAATATTTATTAGACGTCGATAAGAAACAGGATGCTCTGCTTTTCTTCTTTGTATAATATGAAATGCGATCAGTATTATTGTAAATAGAAAGATTCCACCTAATTCTATGTCAGAAAATAGAGCTTTATATTTGAAGCTAGAATATAATGAAAAAATAAGTAAACCTGCTCCTTCTACACCTGCATACGCAATAAGGATATTTTGGTTGTACTTATCCGAAAAGATCAGAATAATACAGAGAATAGGTATAACGAGAAAGACAAATTGGTAACCTCCCCAACTTAAAGATAGGTAACCTAATGAAAGACCCCCAATCATGGCATGGAAAAATTTCCCAGTCCTCATCGCTTTCAGGAGAAACAAAAATGTCATAAGAGTGGCAAACACTCCTATGGTTTCATTATCAAAAAATCCTGCCATTGTCCTCTGAGCATATCCTGGATTAAATGCTAGGAAAAATGCTGCTAACAACCCAGTTCCCCGATCTAGGAGTTCTTTTCCTAAAAAATAAGCCACCAGTACAGTAATTCCACCCATGATGGCTGGAAAAAAATAACAGATATCATATAGTGAAACTTGTATCCCAAAAAAGGTTATGATTTTCTGAATTATTACAACTGTAAAAGTTAAACCGGGACGTAAAGAACCTCGATTATATCCGTTCGGATACCAACTTTTTAAATCTTTCCAATTAAAATACTCATATAGTGTGTGATCAGAAAGGTATTCTGCGTTATACCATTGAATCCAAGGATCGAACGCTTTGATTAACCGTGGACCTCTAAAAATAGGGGTTATACGAAGAAAAATGGCTAAAAGAAGAACCAAGAAGATTGCTGTGAAGAATAAAACATTGCGAGTTTTTATACTTACCCCTGTTCGTATTCGATCGCGGAAGTTTCTTAGTGAATCAGTGATCTTTGCCATATCTCTTCCTTTAAAATTTTAATAAATTGATAATTTAATAACCATAATTAAATTTTGAATATAAAAAATATCCTTAAGATTAAAATGTTTTTTTTTAACCCGACATTTTGTAAAATCCAAGATCATAAGAATCGTGTAAATTTTTTTGGGATTATTTTATTTTAAACTGATTAATTTATTAAAGAGTGAAGTAACTACATGGAAAAGAGCAGATATCTTCTTAAATACTATTACATAGGGAAAACGAGGTATCATGGATCACAAAGACAACCCAACCTTCTAACAATTGAGGATTGCATATTAAATGCACTGTATGAAAAAAATTACATTAAAAATAGAGAGGATTCTAAATTTGAGTTTGCCAGCAGAACAGATAAGTTAGTATCTGCACGCGGTGCGTGTTTTAGCATCATTCTGGAAAAAAAACCAATATTGATGGAAATCAATTCTATATTACCTGTTGAAATAGGAATGTGGGCCTATTCAAAAGTACCTTTAGATTTTTCTTCTCGATACAGTGCTGTTTTACGTCATTATTTATATCTAGTACCAACACCACTTTCAATGGATAAGAACTTTGAATCGTTAAATATTGACATTATGTATAGAGCATGTAAACAATTAGAAGGAACCCATAATTTTGTTAATTTTTCAAAAAGAAGTGAGAAAGAAACCAAGACTGAGCGCAAAATTGATTCTGTAGAATTGTCGATTAAAGATGATTTCATGCTTTTTCAATTTAAAAGTAGGGCCTTTCTAAGACAGCAAGTTCGACGGATGGTTAGAAAAGTTTTAGATCTGGGTAGGGCCATTATCGAGTATAAAGATTTCCTTCAATTATTTGATCCTTTAGAAGAAATCTCGTATCAACCAGCTGATCCAAGAGGAGTCGTTCTATGGGATGTTGTATATGACGATACTATCATTTTAAAAGAAGACGAAAAATCAATGGAAAGGATGGAAAGATTCTTCTTTAAAAGAGAATCATATTTTAAGTTTAAACAACGATTATTCGGACTCTTGCAACAGAACAATTTTAGCTAATAATGCTTGTAATTGTATTTCTTCTGTCCCGCCTTGACTTAATCGGTATTCGAATTCAGCTAACAATTTAGATAATTCTATTTTTACACTTTCTGTTATATTTGCATCATAGATCTCTCGGTGGATGTTTCTGATAACATTTTGACCAGAAAGTCCATAATCATTAATGAGATTATTAAGTAACTTAATCGATAACTGCAATTCTCCTTCTAATGCTGCATTCAGTATCATTTTTATTTTATCTGAAGGAACTTCACCCGCTACCCGTAAAACAGTTTCTTGATCTATTTTTTTTGAGATTGTACTACATGATTGTAAATAGTTAATAGCTCTTCTACAGTCTCCTCTTGATACATCCACAAGAGCATTTATTCCCCCAGGTGTGAGCTGAATTTTTTCTTCCCCGGCCACAAACTTAATCCTTTCTTTTATATCATCTTTACTTAACGAGGAAAATCGGAAAACTACACATCTTGATTGAATTGGGGGGATGATTTTATTTGAATAGTTGCATATTAGAATCATCCGACAATTCTTTGTATATTTTTCCATTGTTCTTCTTAAAGCTTGTTGAGCAGGGGAAGTCATATTATCTGCTTCATCTAAAATAAGGATTTTGAAAGGTATATCCGCAGGAGGACGGGCTTTCGCAAAATCTTTAATATAGGTTCTTATTACATCTATTCCTCGAGCGTCGCTTGCATTTAACTCTAAATAGGTTTTGTTTACTGCCATTTTCCTCCGATATAATTCCCGAACCATTGCGAGTGCTGATGTTGTTTTCCCCGTGCCAGCGGGACCAGCAAAAATAAGATGAGGCATAGATTTATCCATTATAAACTGTTTTAGACGTTTGATAATACTTTTTTGGTTTGTAATATCATCCAAAAAACGTGGTCGATATTTTTCGACAAACGGTCTATTCTCAAGAGTCATATTTTTGAAAATGAATTTAAATTTTATTAGCTTATCTTAAGAATTAAATTTTCTTAATTCTATATTAATATTCATATCTATTAAAAAACTAAAAGAATTAATATGACTGATTTTAAAATTACAAATATAAAATCAAGATGGATACTAGATTCTCGAGGGAACCCTACAGTAGAATCTGAGGTTTATTCTGGTGAAATATTTGCAAGAGCAGCCGTTCCTTCCGGTGCATCTACGGGAGTATTAGAAGCACTGGAATTAAGAGATGGAGGTACTGATTTTAAAGGTAAACATGTTTTAAAGGCGGTATCAAATGTTAACGATATTTTAAGTAAGAAATTAATAGGATTTGATGTACGCGATCAAGAAAAACTCGACAAAGAAATGATCGATATTGATGGGACTGATAATAAGAGTAATTTGGGTGCAAATGCGATATTATCTGTATCTTTAGCAAGTGCTAAATTGGCTGCAATATTATCTGAGGTTCCCTTATTTACCCATATCCATAAGTTGGCTTTTGGTAAAACACGTCAAGATTATTTACTTCCCTTACCGTCATGCAACATTATAAACGGTGGATCACATGCGGGAAATAATCTAGCAATTCAAGAATTTATGGTTTTACCAATAGGTGCTAAGTCATTTTCGAAAGCAATACAAAATGTAGCTGAAGTGTATCAAACATTAAAATCATTACTACTAAAGAAATATGGCCCTTCTTCTATTAATGTTGGAGATGAGGGGGGATTTGCTCCCAATTTGTCTTCAACTTACGATGCTGTTGATATAATTGTTGATGCAATTGAAGAGGCAGGATTTTTAATGGAAACTGATTTTGTACTTGCGATGGATGCTGCGGCCAGTGAATTCTATGATAATGGAATTTATAATATTGATGGTAAGAAATTGAATGCTGAGGAATTAGTACAATTTTACTTAGACCTAATTCGTGATTATCCCTTTAAATCTATTGAGGATCCTTTTGATGAGAAAGATTTCAGAAGTTTTGCCAATCTAACAGCGAAAATAGATAAAACAATGCAAATTGTAGATGATGATTTAACAGTTACCAACATCAAAATACTGGAAAAAGCAATTACAGAGAAGGCGGGGAATGCTCTTTTACTTAAAGTAAATCAGATAGGCTCTCTTACAGAAGCTATAGAGGCTTGCAAAATGTCATTCCAAAATGGATTCAACGTAATGGTGTCTCATCGCTCTGGTGAAACTGAGGATCCTTTCATAGCTGATTTAGCAGTCGGGTTATGTACAGGACAACTTAAAACGGGAGCAACATCCAGGTCAGATCGTTGCGCTAAATTTAACCAACTTCTTAGAATTGAAGAACGTCTTAAGGATAACGCTAAATTTCCAAGAAACTTAGATTCTTGGAAGGAATTTCAATAAAATTACTATCTAATTTTTCTTTACATTAAGGCAAATTTCGTAAAAATCTATAAACCACTACATCAATATATTTCGCTTTCTTTTTGTGAAATTCAAAGGATTTTTCAAGGATCATCTTATAAGGAAAATAATTGTCAATATGCCAATTAAATCGTGTACAAAATTCAGATATGAATTTATGAGTTTTATCTCCTGCTAGATGTATTGAATATATAACGTCAGAAAAGGAAAAAGATTTTTCTAAGAAAGTACGATCAGCAGTCCTTTTTTTAACCCCAAAAGGGGGATTCATTATTGTTGTAATTTTTAAATTGTTGAATAATTGGTTTTTAGAAAACTCTAAGTGTTTTACGTCAGTGCAGAGTGGTAGTATCATATCTTCTAATCCAAGCGAGTCAATATTACGTTTTAATATCGTTAGCGCACTCCTATCTATATCAATACTCAATACATATTTTGCCCTAAAATATGCACTAACAATTGATAATCTTCCCGTTCCCGCGCCTAGGTCGATAATTATTCGATTGGTAATATCATTATATTCAAAACCAGCGAAATAAATTATATCCACAGCACTAGTAGCGTCGATACAATATTGTTCTAATTTAATTTTAGGTTTAATAAACGGCTCAGTGCTCTGGATGACAGAAATTAGTTCATTTTTTCCAATCTTCATCCGTTAAAATGTTAACTCTTTTTTAATTAATACATTAAATTTATTTAATTTATTTAATACTAATTACTTAGATTTAGAAAGAAAGTGGGAAATTAAAAGATTAACGTTGGTAAAATTGGAAAAGAAAACCTTAAAAAAGAATGATATCGTTTTAACTGGACAAAAACTTGGTGTAGTAGAAGAATTCCTTCCTGATAAGAAAACTACTTTCATTAAAGATGGACAGATCTATGCTACGAAATCTGGATTAGTTAATATAGATGATGAAAAACGAGTAATTGAAGTTGACACTCATCAAGAAGAAGATCGAAAAACTGTTAACGTTGGGGATACCGTAATTGGAACAATATTATTTCTCCGACAATATTCCGTTGGTCTTAATTTTTTTACTATTAACAATAAACTTCATTATAATTCAAGTTATTTCGGGAATGTTCATGTTTCCCAGATATCAGAAAGGTATATTGAGAAGATATCAGAAGCATTTCAAATTACTGACATTATCCGAGCTCGCGTAATAAAACTCAATTATAATGAGTTCAATTTGAGCACTAGTAGTAAAGATCTTGGTGTTCTTTATGCGGACTGTGTCGTTTGTGGAACTCCCCTCGATAAAATAGGTGGTAATAGATTAAGATGTGAAAGATGTGGTAATACAGAAACACGAAAATTGGCCAATGATTACAGAAACGTCAGCCAACCACTAAGGTTTTAAAAATTACTTACAAAACATTATTAATATTACAGCGTGATTTTATTGAGAAAAGTAGGGAAAAAAGTAATACATTTTTATAACAATAGTGGCTCCCTTGATAATTTAGTTAAATTCCTCGAAAATATTCAGAAAAAAATAAATTATCTCAGCTTTAATGTTAGTGTTGAGGGAAAAAGTATAAAGATTACATTGTTTGGTTCCCGAGATATGCAAAATTTAGCAACAGAACGTTTAAAAGATCTTGCTAATCAATATCTTTGAAAACCAACATAGTGGGCAAAACCAAAAAAAATTTATTACATTCTTAATTTTTTTAATTAGGTTAAACAAATCCTATCAAATTAGAGATTAATCATGGCAAAGAAGAAATCAGTAAAACCAGAAGAGGAACTTGAAGAAGAACTTGATGATTTAGAGGATGATTTTTCAGATGAAGAGGATGATTTTGAAAGTGATCTCTCAGAAGTTAGTGACAAACAGAAAAAAGAGGATGTTCCTGGTTCATTAGATGAAGATTTGGAAATAGAAGAAGAGGATGTATATGAAGTCGAGGAAGAACCGAGATTCAAGGACTATAAATATCTAGATTTAAGGCTTGTTAAAGCATTAAGAGAGAATGACTATGAATTAAGCGTCGAAGGTCAATCCCATGGATTTTGTAATATGTTCGTTAAACACCTATTAAAGACTGAAGGAGTTATCGCAGCAGCATACAAAGTTACTGGAATAGAGGCTCCTCAAATATTTATTCGTCTTGTTGAAGATGATAAGTATAAAATTAATGATATTCTTTATGGGGCAATTGAATCTCTAAGAGGAGAAGTTCTCGAAGCACAGAACATGTTCAAAAAACTTGGATAAGTTCCTAATTTTATTTTTTATGAAAAGTTTATAAGAAGTCATAATTCAATTAGCTTAATGGATTATGAGTTTTTAACTAAGGATCTGAACCTTAATAAGTCCCTAAAAGCTATAGGAACTGATAAAGGTCTAGCAAAAATAGGAGATGGAATCGTAAATCTAGCGTATTCCACTGCAAAATCAGTTTTTTTAACTAAAACGGATATAAACAATAAAATCACTCGAACTGGACTAAAAGTGAGTAAAAAAATATTATCTACAGCGTTAAAAAATGCAGATTTAAAAAATTATGCAAAGAGTCGAGCTGATGCTCATGATCTTGCTGATACTGCGGAGGCTTTGGTTGCGTATGTATGGCTTACTAACCTGATGGCTCTAAGTGATGTTATAAATCTTCTATCTGATAGTTTATCAGGAAATCTTGTCAATAGAAGCGAAGAAACTGAAATAGCAACAGTAGCTTTTACTAATTTACTTATTAAAATTAAAGGTTTATTAGAGCAAATTATAAAAAATGAAGAATAATCCCATAACTGTAGGATTTGATGATGCTACTTTTAAATTGAAGTCTCAATCACTTACGACTAAGCTAATAGGAGTCATTTGTCAAGGTGTTCGCATGGTAAATGTTGTACAAGCGGATATAACTATTGACGGAAATGATGGAACAAAAATATTAATTAACCTAGTAAAAAACCTGAGTAATTCGGTACAATTTATCTTAACTCATACAATAACTTTTGGTGGTTTTAACATAATAGATCTAGATCAAATTTATTCTGTATTAAAAATACCAATTATCGCAATTAATGAACGGAAAGTAAACCTTGATGCTGTAATTCAAGCTTTAAAACAAAAGTATCCTGATAATTACAGAAAAAAAATTCAAACTATTACTAATGCGGGAGAATTATTTCAAGTAGAAGTCCCAACTGCTGGGGGAACTTCACATGTCTATTTTCATTCAAAAGGAATAGATGTAGAAAGTGTAAAATCTTTGTTACATAAAGTAAGTATAGATGCAAAAATACCCGAATGTCTTCGGATGGCGCATCTGGTAGGACGTTTATACAAACATTAACTTGATTTATTCACATCAAGTTCATATTCTAAGATGCGCTTTATCCTTCCGCGTAAGTCTAGTCTTATTGCAGACATTCCATAGGTAGGTAAGCCTAGTTTTTCTTGAACTTTTTCAGCACTTAATGCATTAGGAAGATCCTGCTTGTTTGCGATTGCAATGATTTTAGAACCGAAATAGCGTGAGAATTTATCATACATTTCTTTTGTTTGAGCAACATTTTCTTCTGTAGAATCACATACTAAAACTGTTAAGCCGGTACCCCGTAAAAAGTCTTGCCACATAAACCTGTAACGCTCTTGACCCCCAAGATCCCAAATATTTACTTTCCTACCATTAAGCAACGAATTTTCAATTTGCAGTCCTACCGTAGGATCAGCTTTTTCAGGTATATCACGTCCCTTAAGTAGTGATAATAATGAAGATTTTCCTACACTACTCATACCTAAAAAGCAAATTTTCGTTTTTGTTGTGAGAACCGTCAATCGACCTTTCCTAATTAATACTAACTTAATTAGAGAAGGCAATTAAAGGTACAAAAATGATAATAATATTGACATGTTATGGGAAAATCCTCTTAAATTATGAAAAAAGATTATAAACTCAATAATTCTTGAAAAAAATAATCTATATATTAAAAAAAGTATAAAATAAAAAAGTTCAAAAAAAATATTACTTTACTTTTTCACTGTTTTCACTGCCGGTGCTCCTGGGTCAATATCTTTTACAATTCCCACTGCGACCGTTCTACCCATATCCCGTACAGCGAATCGTCCCATTTCAGGGATAACCTCATATTTTTCGAGACACATTTTCTTTATTGGAGATAGTTCAACAATTGCGACTTCGTTCCGTTTCAGGAACTTAGGTGCATCTTCTATAACTGCACCTGTTTTTTGGTCTAATTTTTTAACCAAGCTTTCGAATTTTGCAGCTACTTGTGCGGTATGTGCATGTACAACGGGCGTATAACCCTGTGCGAGAGCAGTAGGGTGCCAAATTACAATAACCTGTCCCGTCCACTTCCCATTAGGATTAATAACTGTAGGAGGATCGCTTGGATGTCCTAGACAATCTCCCCGGCTTGCATCTTGTTTTGTAAGTCCTCTGATAAGAAAACCTATATTATCTCCGGGAAGAGCCTCCGGAATCTCCTCATGATGCATCTCAATTGAGCGAATTTCACCTATGAAGCCGGTTGGCATGATAACAACTTTTTCTCCTTTCTTTAAAATACCTGTTTCTACTCTTCCAACAGGAACTACACCTTGGCCCTTAATACTGTATGCATCTTGAATAGGAACTCTTAAAGGTTTCCCTGTAGGTTTCTCAGGAAGAACGAATTGATCAATCGCATCAATTAAAGTTGGTCCATCATACCAAGGAAGTTTCTCACTCTTTTTGGAAAGATTTTCCATTGCCATACCCGAAGTAGGAATGAAAGGAACATCTTTGAGTTTGAAACCAATATTTTTTAACAGATCACCAACTGATTCTTTAACTTCATTGAATCGATCTTCACTGTAATCATACACATCAGCTTTATTTACAGCGACAACTAATTGTTTTACTCCTAGAGTTTGTGCTAAATAAGCGTGTTCACGAGTTTGGCCATTTGCAGCAATTCCAACCTCCATCTCACCTTTCTTTCCTGAGACGACAAGGATAGCTGCGTCGGCTTGTGATGCACCTGTAATCATATTCTTGACAAAGTCTGCGTGTCCTGGAGCGTCTATTATTGTAAAATACCGACTTGGTGTTTCAAACTTTCTGAACGCAAGATCAATTGTAATCCCTCTTTGACGTTCTTCTTTTAATTTATCAAAGACGAAGGCATATGACCAAGAGTCTCTATCATATTCCTTAGCAAGTTTTTCTAACTCACGAGCCTCTCTTTCGGTTACTGCCCCAGTTTCAATGAGTAATGCACCCATCATTGTTGATTTACCATGGTCAATGTGTCCGATAATAACCAGGTTTAAATGTGGTTTATCAGCCATTTTTCATCAATTTCCTCTATTTTTATTATTAAAAAATTCTAATATTATAATGTTTACATAAAATTATTTTTATTAGATGTTAATTGTAAATGTCGATGGATTTATATTTTTTACTATAATTTACTCTTAAATTCTAAGGTCTTTATTATTTAAACTACACAAATAATGAAAAAATTTTTCAAGAATTGCTTTTCAGTTTAATGAAGATGATAAGAATAAAAAATAATAGATCGTTAATTATTGTAAGAACTATCAAAAAAGAACAACAACGTATAATTTAATATTAAGTATTATGGTAAAAAGTAGAGCGAAATTTCCAAAGGAAGGAGAGTTTGTCGTCGCTAAAGTAACAGATATTGAGAATCAATATGTTTATGTTGATTTAATTGATTTTGAAGGGTTACCGTCAGAGGAAACTGCGCGAGGAATGATCCATATATCAGAGATCAGTTCTAGATGGATAAAAAATATTAGAACTTTTGTTCGACCAGGTCAGAGGTTAGTATTAAGAGTGTTGCGTGTAGATCAGAGTAAAGGTCATGTTGATATGTCATTACGAAGGGTAAATTCCGCTCAGCGAGAAATTAGATTAAAAGAATGGAAATATGCTGTCAAGTTCGAGAATTTGTTACAATTCCTCACGGAAACTGAAGGAATTAATATGTCACTGGATGAGGCATACGAAGTTGTTGGGTTTCCAGTTCTAGATTATTTCGAATCCTATCAAGAAACAATTGAAAATCTTAAAGAAGACGGGGAGAATATTTTAGATCAAACAGAGGGGGTCTCCGAAGAGATTAAAGATGCACTACTTAAGATTGTAGATGAGAATGTAGAAATCTCGACTGTAAGTATTTCAGGTAAGGTAAAACTTAGCGTTAATTCAGAGAACGGAATTGAACAAATTAAAGAATCATTGATCGAAGCTCTCAAAGTTATTGATTCAAAGGAAACACGTAATATTAACATTAGTTATATTGCTGCACCATTTTATAGGTTAGAAGTTGTTTCAAAAGATTATTTGGATGCAGAAAGTATTTTATCTGATGCTCTGGAAATCATTGAACAAAAAGCAGGACAGTATAAAGGTAATTTTGAGTTCATTAGAGACTAAAACTTGAATAATTAATGCAAATTCAAAACGATGACTAAATACCTGCAAAAATGTAAGGATTGTAATAAATATGGTCTAGCTAATCCTGAATCAAAATGTCGATATTGTGGAGGACGTCTAGTGAATACTAGACCTCCAAAATTTTCTTTAACAGATAAATATGGAAGTTATCGGATTAAATATTTTAAAGAAGAATTTGATGAAAAATTCAAGTAGATTTAAGAAACCTCAAAACTTTTTGCGAATTTCTCGAGAATAAGAATTTTAGCATTCTGGGATGGAATATTCGCAATTTCTTCTTTCTCAAAAGGCCCATAATTTAGTAGATCAATACCTACTAATGGTGGTGTTTTTTTTAGAAATACCAGTAAAGTGTATTCAATTGTATCCTCTTCTTGATCTGTCTTTATTTGAGGGACAATCGGTTGTTTCTCTTCAATCACTGGATCAGGGCTTTTACTTATCTCAGGTTTAATCTCTTCAACCTTAGGTCCACTCACAGGTTCTTGATACTCATCTCCCTCGTAAATAGAGATTGCTTTGATTTTCTCATACCCTTTAATTGAACCCACAATATTTTGATATAGTTTCTTTTCAGCCTCTGTCACATTCTCAATGACAATATCTTTCAGGGCAAGAGCAAGATTTATAATTTTTAATTTGCGTATTTTCAATAGATCTTCGAAGAGGAAGTTAAAATTCTCCTTATAGGAAGTAAACATCTGAAGTTTTAGGGGATTACTACCTGATTCCCGATGGTTGTTTATATCTTTTAAAATCTTAGTATACGACATGAAAGTTTTATCATTTAATTCTGTTAAATTTGTATCTTGGAACTCTTCAAGCCAATGGTTATAAAATTTCTCATAATCTTTTACGATATCCATCGATTCTGCAATAATCTCTTTTAATGAATATTTTAGTGTTCTTATACATAAATTTTTAACTCATACCGTTTTCGCAACTTCCTTACATAGAAGAAAGACGGCCATATGGTGGGGAACCTCAACTATCTCACCCTTGAGATAGGGACCAAATTTATTACCATCAATTTTAGTCATAGGTACATTTGTCGCAGTTATTTCTATTTTTTGAGTAGTTTGAACCTTACTTTTTAAAACAATTGGATCTAATCTCTCCTCTGTTTCATTTAACGGGTTAAAATCGACAAGTTCATTGGGTGATAATTCTTGCACTTTAAAGCCAGTTTTTCCATGTAAAGATCCTGGATATCTAATAAGTCTATGAATATCAATTGTAACTGGTGTATCAATTTCCACACCTAATTCCTGAACTACTCCTGTGAAAAATTTTTTCCAACTTGTAAATGCAAAACCCTCAATTGAGGGTAGAACAAAATACTGTCCGTTTTTAATCTTTTTTAAGTAATTATCCTTGGAATACATAAAACTCTTAATAACGTTACTATTAAAATTGAATTTTTCCTTATTCGATAGTAGACTTTGGAATTCAGAATCAGGTTTACCTAATATTTCAGCCGTTTTTTTGATAATTTTTTGAGCCCATCCAATTGTTTCTTCTGAAAAACTATATATTACTCCACTTCTTTCTTGTAAACCTAAAATCTCAAGAGAGAGATTCTCTCCTGAAATATAATCTGCTAATTCTCTTCTACTTTCAGATGTGAGATTCCTAAATCGTTCACTTTCTATTTTCAAATGATACCCTCGATGTCCAGAAAATGCTATCTTAATCTGGTCAATATTAACAGCAAAATCCGGAAGTAAAAATTCATAAATTAGTTTCAGAATTTCTTTTTTAGCTATTTCAAGACATTTATCACAGATCCAAGTCAATGTTCCTAATTTTGGTTTCTTACATTCTGGGCAAGAGGAAACCATTCCTTTTCCACTTTTCCCACACTCTTTACAGTACCAGAAATCATGGTCTTCCTTACACGGAGTAAAAAAATGATCCACATCAATATCAATGATTAGATCACATCCCTGATAGCCTTTTCCTTCCATATCTTGTGTTGACGGTTGAGCGTAAACAGCCCCACTTGAATATACATGTCGAGGTCCCTCTATAGTTAAATGTCTTGTAAATCTTTCAGGATTTTGAAAACTCATGTGTCGCATCATGAATGTTTTAATACCCCAAGGGATAAATCCAAACTCCCTATTTGAAAACGAATTTACTCGTGGTAAAATTGCCTTGCTCTCTTTGTAGTAATTCTTAAAAATCCGTCTTAGGTACAAGAAATCATTCATTATCTACTTGTCTTTCATTAATATTTTTCTTTTTTATAGCAGATACAAATTGGTTATACCGTACATAAAATAAAGGGTGAGAAACTTGCTTTTGAGTATTTAATTTCTTAGAGAAATAACCTTTCATACATAGCTTATCTTTGTATTTTTTTGCCATACATAAGGTATAAGTTTTTAAAGTTTTGCATGAATAGGGTGTATATCCCTTCTTGATAGCATATCTTACTTGGTATCCTGTTTTTTCCCTATTAAAATCAGGAAGAGTCGCAAAAATATCTATAATTTCTTGTTCAGGATAGTTTAATGCATTTAAAAACCAGACAATGAATAGCCGTTCCGTATGGATTAAATTCTGACCTTCTTTTAATTTGTTGATAATTTCTTGTATGCATGGAGGGAAATGGTTTTTCAAATCTTGACTCTTATCAAATGTTAATTCTAATTCAAATTCAAATTCCTCTTTTTTCAAATCCCAAATTGCATTGATGTTCTCGAAGAGTTCTTTAAACTCTTGTATTTTCAGAAGTTCCTCTTTTATCTCGTCAATGTTAACTTGATCTATAAATTTCCTTCTCACAACTTCCTGAATTAACCTGTTAAGGTCTTCAGGTTGAATAAAAACATAACCATTCTGTAAAGAATTGTTCACTAATCTGCGAAAATCGTCTCTCAAATAAGAGGCTAGATTCAAATAATCTACAAAATGAATTCTAAATTTGGTTTTTTGAGATAATTCTTGATCTTTGATCTTAATTTCTTTAAAAGTAAATTCTTCTTCGCTATATATAATATCTAAGTTTAGATCAGCATACATCTGATATAGATTAAAATCGTTATTAATCTCCTTATTTAAACGTTTAATAGTAATTTTCGAATACAATTCTGCGATTCTATTAGAAATCTGCTTGTTATTTAGAACGCTTAAAAAGATCCTTATTAGCAAGTAGAAATCAATATTTAATTCATCATCCATATAAAAAGAAAAATCTTCGATTCTTTCAAAAGCAGCAGAAAAAAATTCTAAGACTCGTTCTTCTAGCTTATTAGCGTTTTCATTTGATAATGCTTTTTTAACAAATTCCGCGGGAGCTATCGATGCTTTATTAGGGTAACATTTCTTTAAAGACGGAAGCCAAGGGTAACGTTTGACTAAATCAAAAATCTCGCTCATAGCTCGGAAAATCTCCAATTATAAGAATGATAAAATACTCTTTAGAGTGCTGAATTACCTTAAACTTTAATAGATTAAGAGTAAATAGATTTATTGATAAATTTAATACTGCTATTAATTGCCTAATAAATATTAAAGAGAGTAAAATAGAATTTAAAATTCATCCATGTCGTCGTCTTCAAACTCTTCCTCTTCCACTCTTGGGGCGAGAAAATAGTTTAACTTGCCACCCTCAAGTAGATCAAAGTTCATCTTTAAGGGATGGTCCGTTTTCAAAGAAATTTCGAGTTTTTCAGTGATAGATGCGATTTTTAAAATAGCTTTTAAGAATGTTAGAGAATAGGCTCCAGTGCTAATACCTTCAAGCTCGCTCTCAATAAGATCTTCTTCAGCTAGGTCATATTCCATTTCACCAATTTGCCCTGAAGAACTAAAGACAAGACCTTTTCCCGCATTTGCGTTTATATTAAGGATTTCTGAGTAAATTTCAGCATCTTTAATTGCTTCTACTAAGAAATCCGGGTCAATTACCCATTTTGAAGGATATTCAATTTTGAGTAAATTGTCCATAGGGATTTCTTCAATATCTATATCTAATAAAGCAAGGCTAAACGTTCTTGTCCTCGAAACTCCCTCTCTCTTCATTTTTATTTTTATTTTTTGGGCAGCTTCATTAAATTCAATCTCAACCGAATCACTCGCAGCACTCCTTTTCAGGATTTTATCAAGGTCATCTAAATTTAGGCCTACTTTTGAATCTTTGGCACAGGTATATTCATCAAAGTCATCTTTTTTGATTGATAACTTAAGCAAGCAAATTCTACTTGGATCCATTGCGGATATAGTAAACTCCTTCGGAGTGACTCGAAACTCAGTTTCGTCTATAATACTCGCTAGAGTTTCGATAATCCCTTTCAATATCCGACTATTTTCTAATTTTAGCGTAAAAGTCATATTCTTTCAGTATATTTATTCAATTATAATTAAGATAGTAAAGTTTTATTGACATTATTAATAATCTTTAATATTAGTCTTTTAATAATAGCAACTCTCTGTTTTAAATTAATTATTTATAGTTACCAAAAACTGTCAATTGTTATTGAGTAATTAAAATCAAGTGTTTTTAAAGGAAAAATGTCAGATCAACCAGCAAAACAGCGCACAATAGAAGATATTAAGGCTGAAGATGTCAAAATTCAAATTACCGGTTATATTGAAGATATATCTGAAGAAAGTAATTTTGTGTTGGATGATACAACAGGTAAAATTAGTGTAATCACGGAGAACATCAAATACAAAAACAAGGAGAAGGATCTAATCAATGTTATCGGAGATGTTAATATTAAGAAGGATGGTACGAAATCTATAGTAGCAGAAATCATCCAGGATATGACTAATTTAAATTTTGATTATTATTTGAAATTATACAAGCTCAAAAACGAATACTTATAATCTAATTATGGTACAATTTTGCCCAGAGTGCTCTAGTCTCTTACGTAAAAAGAAAGTAGATGAACAGATCTATCTAGCATGTAAATGTGGATACCAAGAAAAAGGTAATACCTCTGTCGACTCAAAACATATAGAGAAAAAAAAGAAAGAACTCGAAAAAAATCTGGTTATAATAAGCAATGAGGATAAAATCAGCGTAAATGCAAGAACAAGAAGAGAATGCCCTAAATGTGGATTTATGGAGGTTGAAACTTGGCAAGTACAAATCCGGAGCTCAGATGAGCCGAGTACTCATTTTTTCAAGTGTTTAGAATGTAAATACACTTGGCGCGAACAGTAGCTTCTTTTAACATCAAGTATAGATTACTATACTGAAAATTTTACGATAAGACTTCTAGTATTTTGGTAAGAATTCGAGCTTTCCCGCCTGTAGATTGGAGCAAGGTTTTCCCGCAAACTAAGCATTCCACATCAGTTGCGGAACACCCAAAAACAATTTGTTGGTTTCCACAATTTAAACATTTCACACGCAAAAACCTGCTTCTTGGGTGTGGTATCAGATCCTTCGGTTTCCTCGATTTAACCATTTTCTATAAACCTTTTTCTATTTATACTTCTTGAAGTTCAAGACGTTTTGCACGATAAGATTTTGAATAATGTTTCTTGCCACATACAGAGCATTCTAAAAGTGGAGTTGTCTTTTTATTAACTTTTGCATTCTTATGAAAAATTTCTTTAGGAAAGGAACCATATCCTCTTTTCTTTTTTTCGAGTCTCCTGCGACCATGGTTCAAGGTTCTTTCTTTTCCTTTTTTGTAGATAGAGACATTATGGGGTTGGTGTGCCCTACAATTTGAGCAGTATCTTCGTATTGTTCGGGGATATTTCATTTTCAAAAACCACTTATCTATGTTATCTTCTTTAATTATTTATAAATTTTAAATTTTATTAGTTTCGCCACTATCTTTCAAATTACGATTGTTTAATAATAAACCATTTAAATCTTATTTGCATATTGTTAATAAAAATAGAATCATAAGGTATGTAAATGTTTCAGGAGAATTTTAGGGAAGGTGTAATTAGTGCTAAGCAGTTTAAAAGGGAAGATATTGAGTATCTTTTGAAGAAAAGCAAAGAAATGCTTAAAACTAAAAACTCTAATCTTCTTAATGGGAAAATTTTAGCCACTCTCTTTTTTGAACCATCAACCCGCACTCGATTAAGTTTTGAATCTGCTATGTATAGATTAGGGGGGAATGTAATTGGATTTCATTCTAGTGATGTTTCCTCAATTAAGAAAGGCGAAAGTATAGCTGATACAATAAGAACAGTAGAGAACTATAGTGATTGTATCGTTATGAGACATTCACTTGAGGGAGCTGCAAGAATGGCATCAAAATTTTCAAAAGTCCCGATAATCAATGCCGGATCTGGTAGTGGAGAACACCCAACACAAGCATTGTTAGATTTATTGACGATTACGGAAGAATTCGGATCACTTGACAATTTAAACATAGGATTAATGGGAGATCTCAAGTATGGTAGAACAGTTCATTCCCTCTCAATTTTGCTGTCAAATTTTGATGTGAATGTTTATTTTATAAGCCCTCTCGAGCTGAAAATGAGAAATAGAGACAAAGATTACCTTAGACAGCAACACATGAAGTATAAGGAAATCACAGATTATAGAAAAATTTTGAGCACTCTAGATGTATTGTACATGACACGAATTCAAAAAGAAAGGTTCATTGACCTGGAAGAATATGAGAAAGTTAAAGGTTATTACATTTTCAGGAAAAGTGATCTTGATGATACTAAGGATAATTTTCGTTTATTACATCCACTCCCGCGAACTATAGAAATTTCTCCCGATATTGACAACAATGAAAAAACAATATACTTTAAGCAGACATTTTACGGAATACCTATGAGAGAAGCAATTTTAGCCGAATTAATGCATGATTAAAGAATCTTGAACAAATTTTTTAAAGGCTCGTTTTACTATTAACAGAATTTAGTGAGAATGCATTAATTTTTGATTTCACTAATAACTGAGTTAGTTCATTTACTGAGATCTTTTCATCATCAATATTTTCTGTAAAAAGAGACCCACCACTTAGAATTGGTTCAAATTTTTTAAAAATGGCAACTTTTTTGGTGATTGGAATGGAACATTCCTCTCTTATTATTTTTGACGAATAACAGCTCCCTAATCCGTTATCATGTTGCACATCATTATGCCATGAGTTTCCCAAATATTCAGCCTTATGAGGTTGATTGAAAATATAGTGATTATTGTCTGTTTCATTTCTCTCTTCGATTATCCTTTTCATTAATGATAATACTTCTAAAGCAAATGAAGTACTGTTATCTGTCCTCTCAAGTTCAATCCCACAGTGATTTAAGATTGCTTTATTTAAACCAAAAAAGCTAATAGATTTAATTGATTCATCAAAAATTTTCTCTTTTTTATCACCGAATATATGCTGTGATATTTTATCCCATTTGTTAATAGGATTTAATTTCTTTTCCACTAACTTTGTCTTGTAGTGATAAAGATCAAAAACAGATTCCATTCTATTCTCTAATATTTCAAGAAACAGATCATCATTCTGCTTTGCTTCTACTGAGATCATATGTAGATTGATTAGGATTTTATCCAAAATGAGTTTGTTATCATGAGGATGTTCTATCTTTGTAATTGTTGAATTTAGTATACTAGAATTCTGATTATTAAAGAATATTGTATTAGGTCTAAGGTTATCTGATAGGAACTCAGTTAATAAGGTGTTTTCAGTGCTTTGTGTGCCAATATTTGAATAGTCATAAGCTAGCAATGGTAAATGATAATGATCTTGTGTTTTAGATAAAGAATTTAAAAAATCTTTCAAATTTTGATTTTCCTGTGAATCAATCTTTCCACTGAATCCTAATGTTAAGTGAGAATGAGTTGTATTATGGTCATTGTTGAATTTGAGCATCTGGGATGCTAAAATATCAGATAGATAAGATTGACTCTCTGCGAAATTTAAATCTGCTAAAAAAAGTTTGCTGAAATTACCTAATAGAACATCTGTTGAGTAGAAATGTTTAAGTTGATGAAGAAAATCGAATAATGCTAAAATTAAATTAATATAATCTATACCACCGCTAGATTTACCTGAAGAAGAAATTTTATTTTGCATAACATAATCGATTAGAGTTTTAGAGTCTAAATAAATTCCTAATGGTCTTAACGCCCAATAGTTCAAATTCAAGAGTGCAATTTCTCCTGAAAGGTACAAATCAGCCAAATTTTTTGGGATAAGGTTCAAAAGGAGATATTGTTCTGAAACATCTGATCCTAATTTCTTTATGAATTGATCAGGTAGTAACCCTTTTTTCTCTAAATTAAATAGTTTAGAAACTTCATATGGGGGAGTACCTAATCGCGTTAATTTATGTCTTACTTCTTCTAATCCATTTTCTAATAAAATTGCATTAATGTATTCCCGCATTAGTGGAGCTGTTAAATATTCTATATCTGTTTTTGCTAATCGTTCTTCTACTTCTCGAGCAATTTTCTGAGCTAAAGAATTTTCCAATCCCCCTTCAGTAATAAGATATTCCTCTATTTTCTTTAAATCGAATAGTTCTTTTGAATATTTTGAAGTTCTTATCATTTTCTTCTTGTTTTTTTTGATAAGAATTTCTTCTATTGACAATATCCCCCCCAAAATGTCCTTTCCTAACTTTGTAATGAAATATCCATTTTCATTTGAGTCAATCATTTCACGTTTTTTCAATTCATTCAAATGAAAAGAGAAATTAACTGAAGTGAGATTTTGATCTAGGACTTCCTTCTGGAGTTTTGAAAAGGATATATGATACTGAGAGGAGTTCAATTTTTTTAATATATCTATCCTTACTGTTTGACCAAGTGTTTTTAGATGTTTTTCCAAGAAATTGGTATTTTTGTCGGAACCCACTTTACTAAGTGAAACTGTATTAGATTTTGAAATTTGTTTAACTAAATAATATGTTTCCCCATTATATAAAAATTTAGGATTTTTACAATCTATCAGTGAGTTTAGGTGATATGGGGGTGATATTTGGGCTCTCCAAATGAAGAGATTTAAAGAAAAACGTCCCAAAGTTTCTAAATAATGAGTTCTCTCTTTTTCTCTCAACTCATGCAAAAACTGGACTCCTCATCTAATAAATTTTATTTAGATTTTACACTATTTATTATTAAATTTTATTAAAATTTATTAAATAAATTGAGTATAGATGACAGAGAAAGAGCAAGAAAGTCAATTAATTCAAACTGAAATGGATAAACGAACTACTGATGAAACACGATATTTTCAGATAGACACTCTAAAAGCAATAATGATATTTTTAGTGATTTTTGATCACATTGTTGATTGGAGTGTTAAAAGCTTTATCGGTGTTACATTATGGGAAAGGATCTCTATCCCCGTTTTCTTAATAGTTATGGGATTTAATATAGCCAAATCTATCCAAACATCTGGGAAAACTACATTAAGGGAGTTATATTCATGGGATTATTTCAAACGTAAAATTATACGGTATATTATCCCATTTCTAGTGTTATACGTATTTTCAACCTTTATTGGTCTATTTATATACGGCTTTGATATTACAGCGATGTATCAAAATCAATATTCCCCATTACATGGTTTTTCAAATTTATTTATTGGATTTATGCCGTTTTGGGGCCCGGGAAACTGGTTCCTTCCTTTATTGTTCCAATCGATCTTGCTTCTACCATTCTTATATTGGGTTTTTACGAAATTACCAAAATTAGCATTGATACTATGTTTTATTGTGGAGATCATAATGCAGTTAATAGTATTTTTCTTAATAGGAGAAATTACTTCTTGGACTGAATTACATATTAAAAATTTTTTCCAGACAAGTATACTTTTTTACTTACCTGCTGTTGGTTTAGGCATGTGGTTTTCATTTGGACATAAATTTGAGGATAAACGCAACTTTTTCATGTGGATTTTGTATCCGGTCAGTTTAGCATTTATTACGGCTCACGAGTTTTTTAAATTTCGAATCAGGATCGAAGGCGTTTCGCTACTTAGCGGGGATTATCATCTTTTAATCATCCCCTACTCGGCTTTCTTATTTTTACTGGCTATGTATTTTTTGCCTCAAAAGCCTGATAATTGGCTTTCAAGGAGGATTAAGGTTATATCAAATTCAACATACCACATTCTACTTACACAAATCCTTGGATACGCGATAATCACAGCTTACTGGGGAACTCACTACAGTCTAGAAGCGGGTTTTGAAATTTTAGAAATTCTCGATTTAATTTTTGCATGGATTCTCTTTGTCTCATTTGGAATTTGGTGGTTTAAAATTGATAAAAATAAGAATATTTCGAGAAGAATACTTTATTACACTAATTTCTTCATAGTCTTTTCATCACTGATTTTATTAATAACTTGGCTACAATTGTTCTGGGTACCAATACCTCTTTTAATTATAGTTGTATATGCGATAGCGGTGCTTATCAGAAGAATATTTACAAGAAAACCTGTAAAAATTGGAACTTTAAGCCTTTGGACAACATTTATATTGACTAACTTCATAATAATGATTATTCAAGTAACTACTTCACCGTCAAACCAATTATGGTTAATATTAATTCCCCTTATGATTGGTGCGATAATAATTACGGTATTGGAATATTTTCCAAAAAATAGAAGCGAAAAAATTATATAAAAATACTAAAAGATTGATTATCGAGCAGACACGGCTATTCTTTCAATCTCATCCTTACGTTTTACAGCTCGTGAGTCTTGACTATTTCGCGCAGCCAACAATAACTCTTGAGCTAAATTTTCTTCAAATTGCTTTTCATTTGCATGGGATCTAGCGCCGATAGCTTGAGCTAAGTATTTTATAGCCAAATCAACTCTCCTCTGTGGTGCGATATCTACGGCTGAGGCATAACTTATCCCTCCCATTGCAATCTTTGTTGTTTCTTCTCTGGGAGCTGTGTTAACAACCGCATCTACTAGAATTTGAACTGGGTTTTCTCCACTGTTTAATTCTATTAGTATAAAAGCATTTTTCAAGCTCCTCAGTAATTTTCCCTTTTTTCCCGAGTTATAAGAACTTTTATGACCTTTAATCCTACTTCCAATGAATCCCGGAGAGAGTAATCTATTTACAAATCGCTCGATAACAGAAACTTTTGAAGATTTCCAAAACCTTCTATGTTCATGTCTTCCTGCAGAATGAGGGACAATAATAGGTTTTAAATTAATGTAATTCTCGAGAGTTCTGTCACTAATTTCGATGTTCTCAAATGACCATCTATTAAAAAGCTTAATTTCTTTCTTAACCTTGCTCATATGATTTACCTCAGAGGTTTTTCCTTCTTGCCAGTTAAGAGTGCTTCAAGTGATACACCATTCACTTTAACAACTTTATAACGAACTCCGGGAAGATCTCCAACACTACGACCTTTAGCGCCGCCTATGCCTTCTATAATGACACGATCGTGTTCTTCTATGAAATTAAGTGCACCATCACCAGGTAGAAAAGCTGTTACTCCTTTGCCATTCTTTTTAAGCTGCACTCTTACACATTTCCTTATCGCTGAGTTAGGTTGTTTACTTTCTCTACCTACCTTTTGAAGTACAATTCCAAGAGCTTGACAAGCTCCTTCAAGAGGATCAACTTTTCTTTTTAACTTGAGTTTTCTTCTCTTATACTTTGTTTTTGACCACTGAAATTTTTTACGATTAGTTTTCAGTTTTCTCGCAGCGTAAAGTCCTTTTGGCACTTTCTTATAACACCAACATTAAATTAATTATAATGTGCAAAAATACTCCCTAGAACTTAAAATTTATGTAATTAAAATATTTTAGGTAAAAAATTTCTTGGTTTTTCGTGGCAAAACAGAATGAGAATTAGGTTTTAAATGTTTTTTGTGTTGATTATAACATTATCCACTTCAAAATACCTTAAGACTAATTCTTTTATCTTTCTTATCATTGAACCTTCCTTGCCAATAGCTTTTCCACGATCTTGAGGCCGAACAGTAATAATAACTGTTTTCTTCAAATTCCTGCTCTCTTTTATTTCAATGTTTTGAACCATGATTGAGTTCTTTGTGGTCTGCAAAATATTTTGAATAAATTGGTTGAGATTCTCTGAGAATGCAATAACATCGATCTTTTTGTTGAGCTTTGATTTTAGATCCTTTACATGCTCTCCTGCCTTTCCAATAGCTTTCCCCACATCTTCATTTTTAACAAGAAAGATAACAACTTCAGAACTATTATCTGGGGTTTTAAATACTAAACAGTCTTTTATAATAGCTCCAGAGATGTTGTTGAATAACGAGATGAGTTCCATTGATTCCCTATCAATCTTAATGTTTTTTTTTAACATAGGATGTGTCTGTAATTTGTAATTAGACTGGTTTAGTCCTTAAAGATAAGAGATCAGAATCACCCTCGTTAACAACACCAATAACAGAGATCATATAGGGTTTTGCACAGGTTAATCCTAAATCCCAGGAAGATCCTTTATAATTATGAATATAGATTTTGTCTTTCAGAAGAGAGTTATAATAATTTAATTGAGTCAATAATTCTTCTGGGCAATTATTGCTCGTGATAATCATTTTGAAAGAGTTCTCTCTTAAATATCTTATAACTTGGTTTTTGCCAAAAATAAATTTACCTGTTTTGAAAGCGACTCTGATGTTTGAGTTAACATCGAATTCTTTGGTTTTCTTACGTGATAAGTCAACCTTTTCTAGTGAGCTCTGACTTCTTCTCTTTGCCATAATAATTCCAGATTATGTGTGTATAATTAGTATTAATAATAATATATTGTTTAAGTTTTTTTTGGTGTTTACATTAATTTAAAGAAGAAATTTATTTATCTTTTTGTTTCAGAATCTTGAGATTAGCATCTAAATCAAACATAACATTTACACGTCCAGTTCCAATAGGAGATATCTGTCCAACAATAACATTCTCCGGAATTCCTAATAGTCGCTCTTCTTCCCCATATATACCTGCATCGAGTAATTGATTGACAGTTACCTCAAATGCTGCCCTTGCGAATACACTTGATTTTGATCCTGAAATTCCGTGTCTTCCAATCGACTGGATCGAACCAGAATAACACATTAAATCAGAAAGAATTAATAAATGCCGTAAATCTACATCAAGCCCTTGTTGTTCAAGAACTTTTTGAGATTCAAGTATTATCATCTGTCGTGCAGCTTCTATTCCATATAATTTTTCAATTTCATGAATATGGTTGGAAAGCGATTTTCTATAATCAACGCCTTCAATTTGAATTACACCATGTAAATTAGTGCCTTCAGTTTTAATAATCCACTCTTTCCCATCATCCGAAGGAGTTAATAATCCTCTTTTTACGCCCCTGATTCCTTTAACTACTTTTTTTAAAATTTTCTCACGCAATTTTTGTAGACTCTGAAGATCTTCTATACCCGGATCAATTATAATCGCATTACCTTCACGTTTGATTGTACCCTTCTTCTTATACCGCTTCAAAATTTCAGGAATTTCATTAATGTCAATTCCCTTTTTTTCACAAATTTCCGGGATAAGATTGACGACAATCTGCCAATTTACAAAATCTAAATCCACATCGGAAGTAATTTGTTCTATACGTATTTGTTCTATTCGATTATGTACTTCAATTGCTCTATCTTCAGTCTCTTTATATTCATCAATTAAATAAACCTCCATAGCGGGAGTAGATGGAAAACGACGGGCATCGACAATTTCAATTAATCGAGGCAGCCCTTGAGTGACTGAAAACTCTTCGACTCCAGCATAATGAAATGTTCGTAATGTCATCTGTGTTCCAGGCTCACCGATTGATTGAGCCGCTACAGTCCCTACGGGCTCTGAGGTTTCAACCAGAGCGTTATGATAGTTAATATAAATTTTATTTAGAAGATATTCTAATTGTTCTATCTCCAATTTCTCACCTTTTAATTTAGTCCTAATTCTATCAATGAGATCTTTAGGAATTCCTTCCTCTTCTAGCTTTTGGAGTTCTTCCTCTAAAATCTGTTTATTTACTTGTGTCATGTTTTTTGAACCCTAATTTTCAATCTTATTTTATATTTTAATTCTTTTCTTTCCACTCAATATATCCTTTGGTAAGTTTTCCTCTCCATATTGCTTTCTTACCAGTTTCTTCTTCGAATTGTTTTTGAAGGTCTTCTTCGGTTATTTCTGTTTTTTCCTTTTTAGGTTTTGTTTCCTTTTTGGGGGTTTTTTCTGAGGGAATTTTTTTCTTAGGAGTTTCTTTTTTAGTTGGTTTTTTCTCTTTAATGGTTGACTTCTTCTCAAGAGATTCTAATTTAACATCTTCTCGTATTTTATCAACATCTAAAGCTTTCGCTTTTAGTAGTAAGACATCTAAATTAACGGCTGCTCCATGATCTGTGTGCATAGCATCAATACCATCATCTCCAAAACGAAATTGGATAATATTCTTGTCGGAATTTCTTACAGTTCCATCATTTTCAACTACCATATCTTGTAAGGCGTTTACTAACCTCCGTTGCATGTAACCCGATTGGCTTGTTCTTACTGCCGTGTCAACTAAACCTTCTCTTCCACCCATTGCATGGAAGAAAAATTCTGTAGGTTTTAATCCATTCCTATAAGAAGATGATACAAAACCTCTCGATTCAGGTGAAAGATCATTAACTTTGAAATGAGGTAATGTTCTATTACTACCTACATAACCTCGATTAATCCGTTCACCTCTTATGGTCATTTGACCTACAACAGCTGACATGAGTCCCAAATTTAGAGTATTTCCCCGTGCTCCAGATTTAGTCATAATCACTGAATGTGCTTCATCTCCAATAAATTCAGCTGCAGAATCCTCTGCTTTTTTACGGGCTTCTCCCAACACTTGACGAATTCGTAATTCTAGAGTTTCTCTCATTGACCTACCAGGAGCTCTTTTGAGGATAGTCGTATCATTTTCATCATAAGCTTTAATTAATTTAGCAGATTCTTCATTAGCTTCCTTAAGAATTGATTTGATATCATCGTATGCATAACCATGAACATACACTTCATCTAATCCCATTGTAATTCCATTTTTTCTTATTACGTATAACAGCATTTTAGTTGCGCTATCTAAGAATAATCTACCCCTTGCATTCCCATGATCTTTTATAATTCGTGCCAGTATACTATTTGGTACCATGGCCCCAAATGAGTTATCATCTATGGTTCCAGTTATTAATCTACCATTTCTAATAACCACATACGCGTCGTAATCACAATCTTCTTCCTTACATACATCGCATTTCTTACAAAATTTTGATTTTACTTTGATATTTAGATCATCGGGAAATAAGCAGCTAAATATGTCCTTTCCAGAATACAGGGGTTCTGGATCAGAAGTAACAGGATCAAGTTGATCTAAATCAAAATTAGGGTTATTATTAAATACTCCCCCGATATAGAGTAAATTCAATGCATTTTTCTTGTTATATAAGGACTCTTTACTTGTAAATTGAAACACACTGGATATAAAATCTTGAATTCCACCCAAAATTGGACCACCAAATCGGGGTGAAAGGATGTGGTTTTGTACTTTTAATAATAATTCTGCCTCAGTTCGTGCCTCTTCACTCTGAGGTACATGTAAATTCATTTCATCTCCATCAAAATCAGCGTTGTAAGGTGGACAAACGGTTAAATTTAATCGAAATGTCCTACCATCCATAATCTTTACTTCATGTGCCATTATCGACATTCTATGAAGAGATGGTTGTCGATTAAATAATACCAAATCACCATTATTGAGATGTCGTTCTACAGTAAAACCAGGTGCTAGCATATCCGCAATTATTTTTCGATTTTTAACATATCGAAGATCGATCCTTCGACGATCGTTTCGGATTATATAATTAGCTCCTGGATGGTGAAATGGTCCATTTAATACCATTTCTTTCATTTCTTCAATGTTCCAATCATTAACATTGGTTGGAATAGTCAATATTTTTGCAATTTCGATTGGAACTCCTACATCATTAATGCTGATATAAGGATTTGGTGAAATTACACTTCTTGCAGAAAAATCAACTCGCTTACCACTTAAATTGCTCCTAAACCTCCCCTCTTTTCCCTTTAATCTTTGAGTTAGTGTTCTTAAGGCTCTTCCAGAACGATGTCTGGCAGGAGGGATACCTGATACTTGATTGTCAAAGTAAGTGGTAATGTGATATTGTAATAACTCCCAAAGATCTTCCACTATAAGATGAGGAGCACCAGCGTCAATATTCTCTCTCAATCTTTGATTTATTCGAATAACATCTACTAACTTATGGGTAAGATCATCTTCGGAGCGAATTCCACTATCTAATGTAATTGAGGGTCGTGCACAAACAGGAGGGATTGGTAATACAGTGAATACAACCCATTCAAGTCGAGCATTCTCGGGTGATATACCTAATACTCTTAGATCAACATCATTCATCTTTTTCAACCGTTCTAAAATCTCTATGGGTGTTAATCTACGAGACCCCTTTCCCTCTTCCTCTTCATAAAATGTAGTGGGCTTTTCAATTATAATCTTTTTCTTCTTGGTACCGCAATAAGGACAAGTTCTCGCCTTACGTGCCCTTTTAAAAACAATTTTTGCAGCATCTTCATCACCTTCGAAAAAAATCTTTCGATGTTTGATTTGATCGCTTCTAAATTCTTCCTTCTCTTCTTCGGTGAGCATTAATCGGGAGCATTCAGGACAGATGCTACGTAAAACTTTTAAAACTCTTTTAGCATAGCCTACATGTATTACCGGTCTTGCTAATTCGATGTGACCAAAATGACCCATACAATTACTTACTAAATTACCGCAAGTCTGACATCGTTGGCCAGGTTCAATGGTTCCCAATCTTTGGTCCATAAGGCCACTTGGAATAGGTAATCCATCTTCATCATATGTGTCAGCAGTAATAATACGAGCTGCAGACATTTTTCTAATCTCATCCGGGCTTAATAAGCCGAATTTGATTTTTTCTATCATTTTGGTTCTTGAAAAAGTATAACTCATCTGGTAAATACCTCCATAAACTCATTATTCGAAGAAGAATATAATATCATGAGAGAAAACATCCTCTAATTTGATGATAAAATGCTAATTTTAAAAAATAAGAAAGCGAGTTTTCCACTGTAGGTAAATAAAGATACCAAATATTAAAAATTTTACTGTTTTGGGTTTTTTAACTTTAGAGGGGATCTAAATAGAGAAATCTATTCATGCAATTCTTAATAAGCTTTACCGTAAAAGGAAAGAATAGCCAGCATAAAAGGTTTTCACAAGAGTAGAATTTTGGCTTGAATTATTTTGATTAATCTTGAGATATGAAAGAGTTTAATTTTTGGAGATAATTTATTTACCTATTAATGAAAATAAAAGCATTTTTCCTTTCTAAGATTGTTGTCTTTATAATTCAAATACTCATTTTGAGTATATTCATTGTCACTTTCAAATATACAATAAATTTAAGTTTAGATGTTGGGATTTCTGCTCTTCAAGATAAAATAATACAAATCCTTGCAAACTATGTATTGTTTAATAATAGAAATAGCCTTCTATTTATTTATTCAATTTGGATAGCAACTTCACTCGTCCCGATCTTCATGTTTAATAACGTGAAAAAAGCATCTTCAATGAATTTGACTACCTACTTTTTTCCCAATTTTTTTGTTTACACATTTTTATACTATCATTCACGAAATTATTTTGAAATCCATTTTGGATTCCATCTTCTTCACTCTATCTTACTTGGTTTAATAATAATATTGATTTCAATATCTCTTTCTATTCTTCTAAAAAAGGTGAGAAAAATTAAACCACAAGCATACTTAGAGGATTTAGAGAATATTGCCAGATCTATAAAATCGAAGTGCACGAAATGTGGGACCGAATTTGATTCTTCTCCACTGTATTGTTATAATTGTAATGCTAAACTAATTTATGATCAAGAGGAAAATGCCAGACTCAAATAATAAAGAAAGCTCTCTAGAATTGTTATTTAAACCCAGGACTGTTGTCATTTATAGAGTTAGTAACGCGGTAGATTTTTTCGTAAAAGGATTTAAGAGACAGGGATTTAACCTTGACAATTTATATCTTATATCATCTCGAGAAGATACGTTTCTTGGAGTAAAATGTTATAAAACTCTTGATGAAATCCCCATTGACACAATAGATCTCTTAATTTTATCTATAAGGAGAGATTTACTGGTTGAAACTCTGCAGGAAGTTCTCGCAAAGAAGATAGTTAGTTTCATTCATATATTTACAGCGGGAACAGGGGAATTTGATGATATTGGGACCCAAATAGAAAAAGATATAAAAGAGATTTTAGAGGAAGCCAATGTTACAAGAAGCATTGGACCGAATTGCATGGGGATCTATAGTCCAAGAGGGAAAACTGCTTATTATTCATCGTTCCCGATAGAACTTGGGAATATAGGTTTAATTTTTCAGTCAGGAGATTTACACTCAAAAACAATTAAGTTCGGATCTCGAAGATATCACCTTCGATTTTCAATTGGGGTTAGTATTGGAAATTGCGTTGATATTCAAATTTCTGAAGTGTTACAATATTTAAACGAAGATAAAGATACAGATGTCATCTGTGTCTATTTTGAGGGTATCTCACCTATTCATAAGAACGAAGGAAAAAGGCTATTAAATATTTTAAAAAATATGAGGAAACCAGTTTTATTTATGAGAGGAGGGAAAACTGAGAGAGGCCAAACTGCCGTACTATCACATACAGGCTCTATGGCAACTAACAAGAGTATTTGGAATGCTGTATATAAACAAACACCTTTAGTAGAAATTCCATCTTCTTTAGATGACTTAATTGATATCGCCTACCTATTTTCTTCATATTTCACTCGTTTTAAGACGCTAAAACGAGAAATTGAATATCCAAAAAATAAGAAAGCTTTAATTATATTGTGGTCTGGGGGATTTGGAATTCTGGCAACAGATACGTTCATAGAGATGGGAATTGAAGTTCCTCAATTTCAGGATGAAACTTTAGAAAAACTCACGGAAATCTATCCGATTCGAGTAGGAAGTTTGGCGAATCCGTTAGATCTACCCTTTGTAACATACCAAAAAGAACTTGTCGAAGTGACAAAGGCAGCTGTAGATGAAGATATTAGCCTGGTAATAGTAGAGACAGATGCTTGGAAAAATACAGAAGGGAAACGCTTTAAAGGATATTATCAAAATTTATTAGAAATTAGGGAATATGTGGAAAACCAAAACAAAACGTTGATTATCATTTTGCATCAATATCCTAGTGAATCTCGTAAGATCTTTGTCGATATGCTTCTTAAGGATAAGTTTCTTGTTTATCCTTCTCTTGAAGCTGCAGCGAAATCATTTTTAAAACTATATGAATATGGAAAGAAGATTGAAGGATTTAAGAGTTCAAAATGCTAGGTGAACTTATCGCAATTCTAGCAGTGATTACTTTTGCTGGATCTAATGTAATCTTTCGTAAAACGGAACATGAAGCAAGTCCAGTATTTATTAACTTATTTCGAACGGGTATTGGAACTATTACTTTCATCCTTATTGCCCTAATTATTAGCAAGCTAAACCTAATTTTCTTAGTTTCATGGGATTTATGGGGATTTTTAATTTTAAGTTTCATTTTTGGGCAAGTAATTGGTGATACTGCATATTTTAACGCCCAAAAAACTTTGGGAACTACTGTCGCTCTTGCTATTTCAATGACTTTTCCTCTATTTACCTTCATACTATCTCTCATTTTTCTTGGTCAACCCTTTAAAATAAACTTGATAGTTTCTTTATTATTTATTGGAGTGGGTATAACAATTATAGGAAAATCCAAAATAAACTCGGGTAATTCCCATCATATCAATGAAGGGGCAATAAAAGTTCCTGCTGGCCATAAGCTTAAAAATTATCTTCAAGGCAATATGATTAAAGCAATCGCTTTTTGTTTCGCAGCCTCTCTTGGATGGGCGTTTGGTGCAGTGATAATTGAATATGCCACATCCCAAATAGATCTTATCGTTTCTACAGAATTAAGTTCCATTTTAGGTAATGTAATTAGATTCCCCTTCGCGTTTTTGATTTTAACTTCGATGGTTCTACGCGAAAAATATTTTAAGAAAGGAAAAGAAGATTCCTCTTACCAAAAGAAGAAGACTCTCCGCACGTGGATTTTACTAATCATTGCTTCCGTTATTGGAACGTCTCTTGGAGCTTATCTCTATACAGAATCTGTCCATATGGTCGGGGCAAACTTTGTTTCCCTGATTGCCAGTGCAAGTCCTTTATTTGCACTTCCCCTTACGTATGCAATTAATAAAGAAAAAGTGTCAAAATATAGCTTTATTGGTGTTGTTTTAACCATTATTGGTGTTGTGATAATTATTATCTAAATTTAAACATCTAAATTTAAACTTCAACGGTTTTACTCCTCACAATGAGATTAAAAACTAGAATCGAGTAATAAGTTTAGAGTAATTTCTCATAATCTAGTTGGTTACTCTCTAAAATCTTTATTACTAGTGATTCAAAGACTTTATTAATGTTAAAATTATCTTTTGATGAAGTCTTATGAAACTCAACTTCAGAGTGACGTTTCATAAATCTATCTATAACTAATTTATCTACTCTGGTTTTTTCATCAGCTTCTTCAACAAGATCATTTTTGGCACCTATAAACATCCTTGGTGTCTCACCATGATTAT
>JAEOTL010000436.1 GCA_016839845.1 Promethearchaeota archaeon | reverse complement strand
GTTTCCACAGTTCCATTCTTCCAGTTCTCTATTTGATCGTCATAGGAAGTGATAGACGAAATTTCATAATGTTCCGTAGCAATACTTTGGGAAGATACATAGACTTCATAGAAATGAACCTTACTAGAAGCTATGAAACTCAAAATCCCCGTATCTGATATATCAAGACCAAACCCCAAAACCATAATTAAATTTTCTATACTGATTTCCATAAAATCTCCTTGTTCATTAAATCGTTTTAACCTTGTTCCAGTACCTTCTTGATGAAAAATGTAAATACCATGTTCTTTCCATACAACTTGAAACGGATTTCTATCTAAAGCTCCTGTTATTTTTTTGAATCTATCCCTTACTTGTTCTTCGGCTAGTATCGTTTCTGAATTCTCTAGATTAAGAATCCATGCATCTGATATTGTATACATCATATTATCTCGTTCTTTCATATATAACAATAATTTACTTCCATCTGGAGAAGTTTTACCAATTGAGACTCCTTTAGGAAATCCAAATTGCAAAATGGATCCAAAATAAGAATAGTCTTCTTCATCTTCTTTTTTCTCTTCCATTCCCTTTTCTTTTTTCTCATCTTGTTTTTCTTTTGATCGCCTTAGATATTCTTCAAGTGCTTCTTCTGGATTGAATGTTATTCTAAATGAGATAGAATCTAAGGAATATATGAAATCATCTTTTGGCCAGCAGGTCAAATATACAGCATCATCATTTGGCGAACATTGATAGCTAGAGATTTTGACAGGTTCTTCAAGCAATTTACTGATTTCTATAATCGGCTTGATTATCTTTTCTACTTCTTTTTTATCACCTGTGTTCTTAACTTCTTGATAGTAATCTTTCATTTTCTCAAAATTCAAATAATATAAGGCTGAAGCACTCTCCTCCTCCTCAAAATGAACAAATGTTCCGAATTTTGTTTTCCTTTTTTCTTTCTCCCCTCTTTCAGCATCATTCCCCTGATAGATAATTCCTTGAGCAAAAGGTTTGAAAGATTGAACACCAAGTTTGTGATCTGTAACTTGCCATCCATCACCAATTAGATTTTCATAAAACCAGACCTGTTGTTTAGCTTCTTCATCTTTTGTTGGTTTCTTGAGAATAGCTAGTGAATTGTCATTAATCCACTGAAAATCTGTAATGATACATTCCCGTGTTATTTGAAATGTTTTTTTAGATTTAATATCATAGATGAAACACTCAAATTCATACAAATTCTTATTCCAATTTGCTTTTCTAGTTGAATAAGCCAGTTTTTCCCCATTTGGTGATATTTTGGTGCTAACTGGAAAAGTCAATGATATCATATCTTCAATTGTTGGTAGGATTTTATTTTCTCTCATCTTTTTTCACTAATATTTCTGTATTAAAATAGTAAGTTATTCAGACATTTTAAATTATTTCGGATGGATATCTGATTAGGAATTTTGATCTATACTCAATTTTAAAAATTTAAACAAGAGTAATTATTTGTAGGTACTGGCAAAATGGAGGGATTATGATTGCAGATCCTCAAGGAAAGATTGTTGCAGGTCCTTTAGTTGATGAGGAAGGTATTGTGTTCGCGGATATTGATCCAATAGTTGCTATACAAGAACGTCATAATTTCGATATTAGTGGTCACTATTCACGATTTGATGTTTTCAACAAACCATAGTTGCCACATGTATCGATTCAAGCAAATCTACTGGAGTTAATCTTGGTATTGATTTTGACTTAGAGTTAAACTGTTTATAGATTTTGAGAATTGATTTTATTAATTAAATTTATTAATTTTCTTTCAATAAATGAGTTTATATTGCCTGTACCTCTAAAAGTGAGATAATTGAATATGACAAACCAGAAATTACCTGAAATCGATTTACTTCGCATATTATCAATATTAATCGTTATAATATTAATTCATATACCTCTTAGTTATGCCTATAATTTCTACCTTGACTTAGATCAATATGGTGTGTTCTTAGTAAATAATGTAGGAATATACGTCTCGATGGGGTCTTTTGTGTTTGTCTCAGGATTCGGCCTTTATTTAAATCCTAATAATAGAAACCTTAATTCCTCTAAAAAAATACTTACTTTCTTAAAGAAGAGATTCCTAAGAATTTTTCCCCTTTATTGGATTGCAATTATCTTGTTTCTTTTTTTTGTTGGATATTTAGCCATTAACCCACTTTACTTATTATTCCATTTCTTGGGAATGCAAATCATAGTCGCGCCGTATTTTGGACCTCCTATGCTAACTCTATGGTTTATTGGCATAATTGTGATATATTATCTAATTTATACAGTTTTAAATCTATTAAGATCAATTAAGTGGATCATACCTCTGTCTCTTGCTATTCTGTTCGTCTTTGTGTTTCTTAATGGAATTTTTGGACTTGTTGAGAATCGATTTTTCCTTTATTATCTTATATTCATCGCCGGTATAATTACGGCCCATATATATAGCTCTTCTGGGTACGCTCGTGTGAAAGAACGCTTGAGAAAGATACGACCGGGGGCATTACTCCTCATTCCATTATGTACTGCCATTCTAGGTTTTATAACATTCACTTCTTTAACTCAGTTTTGCTATTCTACTTTTATTTCAGAATTTGGAACATACAACTTGAACTCTATTTTAGAATTGGATCCTAACTTTTTTCAATTAGCATCAGTAATACTTCAAATAAATCTGATAATTGTATCCTTCATGCTTTTTGCTATTTCTTTATTTAACTTGGTTTTTCGCGCATTTAGGTTTATTTTCCCCGAAAGAAGAATTGAATTAGCAGTTTCAATGACCGCATATTCCACTTACAGTGTTTATCTCTTCCACAGAATTTTTCTTGCTATCTTTACAGCAATTATGACCTTTGGTTTAAATTTAGACATGCGTGCAGGGGAAAACCTCTATATAGTCTTGTTGTTTGTCCCGTTTATATTTCTGTTTTCATATTTAATTCAAAAGGCTTATGATCGGGTTTGGAAGTTCGTGTCTAACCGCTCTAAAGGTTCTTTAATCAATTGAACTGATTTCCTTTTTTCTTAAAATATAAGCATTATTGATTGTTTAGAAAAGAGATTTTCTATTGGTTTTATAAAATTTAATCAAAATTTAATTATTTTAATGTATAGAAAAAATCCCTATACTTCCTAATTCTTCATTCATCTTTTTTCTCCTTTTCTTTTACCTTTTTCTCCAATCTTTCTTAAAGATTGCCAGTAGTTTAATATCTGTCCATTCTCCATCAATATACTCCATATCTTTCTGATGTCAAATTTTGATAAAAATATAGAATAATTAGAAATCCGGTTTCAAATCACTTATTTCAACCAATCTATCTTCTAATTTTTTCAATATTAAATTATATACCTCGTCAACATTTTTCTGTAAGTCAAATGGATCGAATTGTAGCCCCAATCTTGTTTTTAAAAGTGGAGGTATATGATCTGAGTTATTAAAAATAGGAATTATTGGTTTTCCCATTATATCGGCTGCAGTCCACTCCTTTTCAACAGGTTCAGAGACTAATGCATTTGGAGAGCAGAATAAAATCATTATATCACACCTGTCAAGATTGTCATTCATATATTTGATTATATTATCTTTCATATCTTCCTGCCAATAAAGAACATCAAATATTTTCTCATGTTTGGTTAAAAGCTCAGCAAGACCTCTGATTTTATATATTTCAGCGTCTTTTGTTGCATAACTCACGAACACCAATATACCTTCTTCCTTCCCAATCACTCTAGTAGGATGATAAAAGGGTTGCTGCTCAACTCTTTCTTTTTCTACTCTCTCCTGAATTATGCCTTGAATCCTTCTCTTTTGAACCTTTTTTTTGAGTACTCTTTCGATAATTTCATTTGGGATAATTAATATTATTATACTAACAATATAAATGATCATGTCTATAAATTGTTGCTTTATAATACTCTGTACAATCAAGACACCCACTACAATTAAAAATATCCCTGTGATAATTTCTGCAATCCATCTAAGAATTTTCTCTTTTCGTGTGCAATATCTTAATTTTGGCTTAAAATCTTTAGAACTAATAAGAATTGAACCTGTTTTTTCACTCATTCCTCTCTCTTTTTTATCTGACATTTAGAGTCTACTCGCTTTATTTTGGTTTTTGCTCCAAGTAATAATACTGTTACTCTTGAATTTAAAATTTGCATAAATATTATCTCATTTTCAAAAATGATATAAATTATATGATAAGTGTTTAGATGCTTAAAGGTTCAAAAATTGAAAGAAATAGTAGATATACTCTCCAACACTCTTCGATACGGAATTCATTAATTCTGATCCATAGATATTCCAGCTATTGAGGCTT